>NZ_LJOQ01000011.1:0-18489 GCF_001672255.1 Anabaena sp. AL09 | reverse complement strand
GTCAACGAGTTAAGCGAATAAATTCGCCCGTGTCGCTTATATCTCAGCACTAAAGTGACTGAGCTTTACGCTTACCGAGTAATCTTGTAAATAACATCTACTAGTTTGATAGTCAGGGGTGCTATAGCGGTATGCACTTGAGTAAGATTCTAATTTTAGTCACAGAGGCTTATATCCAAAGGGGTTTACTCCTGAATGCTGGAAGCTGCCATATCTAGACTGATTTAAATTGTGAAAATTTGATGATCTTTGAGTTCATAATTAGCAAATAGTATCCTGGTAAGTATTCTGATAATCAGAAGATAGGGTATATATTCAATAAATCCATACATTACTTAACTTAAACCTCTATGTTACGACAAACTGCTTTTGGCATTGCTTTAAGTACGCTTGTCCTTGCTAGTGGCTATATGACTGCTGCGAACCCAGATAATAGTTCTGCTAAACAAACTGGCCGATATCAGCATTCATCACTTGTGACAAGTCAAGCAAAAATATCTAATCTTACTGTTCAAACTACTAATTTAGAACTATCTGTTTTTACTCAAATTAATCAATATCGGGCGAAACGGGGGCTAAAAAAATTAAATTTAAACGGAAAGATCAGTCAGCAAGCCAGAATTCACAGTCAAAATATGGCTAGTGGTAAAGTTCCTTTTAGTCATCAAGGATTTGAACAGCGGGTAATGACTATTCCTCTTAAATACAGTAGTGCGGCTGAAAATGTAGCTTATAATACGGGATATAGTAACCCTGCTAATGAGGCGGTTTCTGGCTGGTTAAAAAGCCCTGGTCATCTGAAAAATCTTCAGGGTAAATATAATTTAACTGGGGTTGGTGTGGCTGCTAATGAACAAGGAGAAGTTTATTTAACGCAAATATTTTTAAACACTAATACCAGCGGACAAAATTAAGAATTATGCCCTTTGTGATGAAGGGGCATAAATTAATTTTTCAATTTTTAATTTAGCATTTTTAATGAGGCGTTAGCGAGAGTCCTGTTGTCTGGCAAAATGAAGATAATTTATATTTGATCAGTTCATGACATTACCAGATTTTCAAGTTGGCGATCGCGATTTAAATGATGCAACTCTTTCTGAGTATTTAAAATCCCCAGCTATCGCTGTTGATACGGAAACAATGGGACTTTTACCTCAGCGCGATCGCTTGTGTCTGATTCAACTCTGTAACCCAGAAGGACAAGTTACTGCTATTCGGATTTCTAGGGGACAAACGGTAGCACCAAATTTGAAAATTCTCATGGAAGCAACCCATATTGTTAAAGTTTTTCACTTTGCTAGGTTTGATGTTGCCACATTACGGCAGAATTTAGATATTGTTGTGCAACCGATTTTTTGTACTAAAATTGCTAGTAAGTTAGCCCGGACTTATACAAATCGTCACGGACTAAAAGATGTGGTTTTAGAATTAGAAAAGGTGGAGTTAGATAAAAGTTCCCAATGTTCTGATTGGGGTAATGCGAGTAATTTATCTGATGCACAATTAAGTTATGCGGCTAATGATGTCCGTTATTTGTTAAGTGTCCGAGAAAAGCTCACGGCTATGTTACAACGGGAAGAACGTTGGCAAGTTGCCCAAGAATGTTTTCAAGTTTTATCAACAATTGTTAGTTTAGATTTATTACAATTCAAGGACTTATTTGAACATTGAAATATCTAAATTTATAATTTGATTTGGAGTTAATTTACTTTTGGGCTGGGATTTACCCAGCCTATTATTTACTTAGAATTTACTAAAGTTAGTAATTGCTTCTGTGATTTTATCCACAACCTCATCTACAATTATGACTCCCAACTCCCCAGAAGCGCGGGTACGAATACTCAAACTGTTGGTTTCGACTTCCTTCGCACCAACCACCGCCATTACAGGTATTTTATCCTTTTCCGCGTTGCGAATCAACTTACCAAGGCGATCGCCACTGGTATCCACTTCCGCCCGAATACCCAATGCAACCATCTTAGCAGCCACCTCTTTGGTAAAATCTAACTGAAGATCACCGACAGGTAATAACCTGATTTGTACAGGTGCTAACCACAGAGGAAAATCACCCGCGTACTCTTCAATTAAAATTCCAATTAATCGTTCCAAAGAACCAAAGGGCGCGCGGTGAAGCATTACTGGACGTTGACGCGAACCATCTTCAGCTACATACTCTAAATCAAACCGTTCTGGTAAATTATAATCTACCTGCACAGTTCCCAATTGCCATTCCCGTTCTAAAGCATCACTGAAAATAAAATCCAGCTTGGGTCCATAAAAAGCCGCTTCCCCAATTCCTTCAAAATGCTCCATTCCCAATTGTTGCACAGCGCGACGAATTGCCCCTTCCGCTTTATCCCAAGCTTCATCAGAACCGATATACTTATCACTAGCTGGGTCACGGAAACTCAATCTAGCTTTAAAATTCTTCAATTGCAGACTTTTGAAAACGCTCAAAATCAAATCTACAACATTGAGAAATTCACTGTCTAGCTGTTCGGGAGTCACGAATAAATGAGAATCATCAACGGTAAAACCGCGCACTCTGGTTAAACCACCCAATTCTCCCGATTGTTCATAACGGTAAACTGTACCAAATTCTGCCAAGCGCATCGGTAATTCCCGATAAGAGCGTAATTCACTCTTGTATATTTGGATGTGGAAAGGGCAGTTCATCGGTTTCATGACAAAACCCTGTTCTATGGCTCTGGCTTCCTCATCTTCAGCCATTAAAGGAAACATATCTTCCTTGTATTTCTGCCAGTGTCCTGATGTTTTAAATAAATCAACTCTGGCAATATGGGGAGTAACTACAGGTAAATAACCCCGTTTTAATTGTTCTTTTTTGAGGAAGTCTTCTAAAATCGTTCTTAACAAAGTCCCTTTGGGAGTCCACAAAGGTAAACCAGGTCCGACTAAATCGGAAAAGATAAATAATCCGAGTTCTTTACCCAGTTTACGATGATCACGGCGCAGGGCTTCTTCTTTGCGGCGTTTATACTCTGCTAATTGTTCGGGAGTTTCCCAAGCTGTGGCATAAATGCGCTGTAATTGAGCTTTGTTTTCATCTCCGCGCCAATAAGCACCAGCAACGCTTTCTAACTCTATAGCTTTGGGATTAATTTCGCTGGTATTTTCGAGGTGAGGTCCAGCGCACAAATCCCACCATTGCTCTCCCAAATGGTAAATTGTGATGGGTTCTTGTTTGATATCTCCGAGAATTTCCAGTTTATAGGGTTCGTTAATGGCTTCAATGCGGCTTTGTGCTTCTTCGCGGCTGACTTCTTCCCGAATTAATGGTAATTTGCGATTAATAATCTTGACCATTTCTTTTTGAATGGTTTTTAAATCCTTATCGCTAAAGGGTTCTGGACTATCAAAGTCATAATAAAACCCATTTTCAATCCAAGGACCAATTGTAACTTGCACCTTGGGAAACAGCTTTTGTACTGCCATAGCCATGATATGGGAAGCTGTGTGACGAATCTTTTTTAGTGTTTCTGATTCGCTGGTTCGGGGTAAATAGATTTTTTCGACTGGTTGGGTTTCTTGATTTGGGGACATTGGCTATTAAACTTTTGACGAAGTGTTAAAAATAGAGTTGACGAAAAATATCTTTACAAAATAAATAATAGTCCACTGGCTATGGTTTTTCCTAATTTAGCCCAATCATAAGCTTTTGGTACAAGCCATACAAGACAAAATTAAATTCAATCGAGTTGTCCGAGAACAGGGAACAGGGAACAGGGAATAGAAAAATTTTCTTCTTTCTTCTTTCTTCTTTCCTCCTGACTCCTGACTCCTGACTCCTGACTCCTGACTTCTTCCTTTAGAGGTATCCAGGTTTACTCCCAAGGAGCTTTACAAAACTATTGCCAAATTTATACAATCATGCTTCAGATACCAAGTTACATATTTTTTAAGTTTTTTTATGTAGAAAGTTATGAACTGATTGTTAAGGATCGTAAATAACGTTAATATAAATAGACAATTAAGAAATATGATTCTCATATATGGGGGACTCAAATCTACCAAACACTGATTTACTAAAATCAGTCTTAGAACCGCTGTTAGAGGATTTTCAAGATTGGTTTGAGCGATATCGTCAAATTCTGGAAAATGAGAAAATCCAATTCATGAGTGAACAAGAGCAATTTGACTTACTAAAACGAGTTAAAAATGCACAAAATGAACTCAAAACGGCAAGAATGTTGTTTAAGGCAACTGATCAACAAGTCGGACTTGATATGGCAACGGTAATGCCTTGGCATCAATTAGTTACAGAATGTTGGAGTGTGGGAATGCGTTTAGGTCAGTCAAAGGAATAATCAACCTGTTGGCAAAATCTGAATCCAGTGGAAATTGTAAAAATATTATACAATTCTTAACATTCTTTTCATAAAAAAATAATGTGCCTCGTGTTACCTTAATCTGAATATAAGGATTGCATCATATAACATAAGCACATAAGTAAAGAATCTTACATTCTTTTCTACCGTAAATTATTTATTTGCGGAGTTTTAGGTTTTACATAGATAACATTTTTACCCTTTGCTGTTCTGGAGGAAAATTCAATGCTACACCTACTTTATATTTTAGCTTTCACCGTTTTGGCATTTATGGCTGTTGGTAATTTAATTCGCAATCTGATCATGTTCAGTTTTGACAGAGAACGAACTTATTCTAATAACCAATCATCACAAGGTGGCTTTGGTTATTATGCAGCTAGAAGGCAGTATGTCCCCCATCCTGAATTGTTAGATAGTGCAGGTAATATGATTAAAGAACCGCTGTTGGTCATGCGTTCAATTAATGTTGAAGATGCACGGGAACAGTTAGATGCTCTTTATGAATCCTCTCCTAGTCAGAAAATTGATCGCTCAGAAGGAGCATAATTGATAATTTGCAAAATTTTGAACTATATAGAGGTTTGGTAATACTAAACCTCTATAATTGTAGGGGCAACCCCCCGTGGTTGCCCATTCTCTGTAATCGAGGGAAGTCAGAAGTTCAGAAAGCAGAAAGAATAATCTAAAACTTAAAAAAGTTGTCGAGTCTCCAATTCCTAATTTTCTAATTTAGATTCCAAAGCTTTTTTTTGCATTGTTTTGAAAATATTGTAAAAACCATTAGCGCGGGAAGGTGTCAAACTTACATTTAAGCCAGTTTCTTGAATAAAATCAGGAGTAAGTTGGATTATTTCTGTAGGTGTTGATCCATTTAATCCTTCTATTAATAATGCTAATAATCCCTTAGTTAATTGGGAATCAGAATCACCCTGAAATATGACTTTACCGTCTTCTAATGATGCCGTAACATACACTTGAGAAACACAACCGGGAACTTTATTTTCTGGGAGTTTACCAGATTCAGGAAACTCTTGTAGCTTTTGAGCATACCAAATTAACTGCTCATAGCGTCGTTTTGGTTCTGTAGCGCGTTGAAAGCGGTGGACAATTTTATTTAGTGCAGGTGGTAAGGAATCAAGAGTTGAGGACATGATCAATCCAGGAAATAATTACTCTTATCTTAGCAATTACCAGCCCTTCTAGATACCATTTGGATCACAACAAATATCAAAAATTGCTATTAAGTACAGCACTTGTTTATATTGTCAAGTGAAAACAAATGTTAAAATTTGCTACAAAGTAAGCAATGATATAGATTTTTATGCTATAGAAATTAACTTTGCCTAGGCAGGAGTTAAAATAGGCGATTATGGTTTGTCTAAAGCATTTGATTTAGCCGGGTTAAGTGGACAAACTTTAAACAGGCGTTGTTAGATTGTATGTAAACCATCAAATAAAGAAGTTATGAGTACATTATCAAAAATACAAGAATTACCATCTCAATTGATTACACCAGAAAATTTTCAACCTTATGGACAGGTAATATATGCAAGTAAAGATGGGAAAAATTTTGATCAAGAAGATGCCCAGTTAAATTTACAAAATGGTATTCCTCATTTTTATATTATGCGGTTGCAGAAAAACGGACGGAAATTTCACCAAATTACTCGTCATGTCAAATGTACTCAATGTTTAGGTTCATTGGATAGTAAAGACTGGTTAATGGCAGTTTGTCCAGCTAATAATGATACGAATGCACCTGGATTATCAGAACTTGCAGCTTTTCGGATTCCCGGAAATTGTTTTATTAAATTAGATATGGGAACTTGGCACGCAGGCCCATATTTTGATCATGATTTTGTAGATTTTTACAATTTAGAATTGAGTGATACAAATGTGGTAGATCATTTCACTCATAATTTTCTCAAAAGTCATAATTTAGCCTTTGAGATGATTTAAAATAAGATCCCCGACTTCTTAAACAAGTCAGGGATCTGGATATTTTGGATATGTGTCTATATCCATGAAGTTTGAATAATTCTTTTTAGTGAAGTTTCCTTGACTAATTCAGCAGCTTGGTTAACTTCTAACCATTTTCTTTCCCTTGCGGTAGCTTCTGGCCAATCTTCTAATACTGTTTCCACAGGTAATAAAAATAAATTTACTTGATAGGTATTCCCCCGTTTTCGATATTTATAATTACCGAACTCTTCAGTTGTGACTCTACCGACAACTCCGGCTTCTTCCCATGCCTCCTTCGCTGCTGAATCATGGGGACTCATACCTTTACAAAGTCCCCCTTTAGGAATTACCCAACCTTGACGGCTACGAGTAGTAATTAATAAAACTTCAACTTTTCCATCGTTGATTCGATAGGGAATAACTCCAGATTGTTGAAAAACTTTGTTGATTTTGCGAGTCATGGTGGTAGATTCCTTCTGAATGAGTATTTTTGATTTTCAATGTGTATTTGTTAATAATGTGCCACTAAGGCAACTTTCAAAATCATTAATCTGATTTTGAGTAATCTTAACTATAAATTCAACAACTTTCCTGAAAAATCCGGAGTATGATTTACCTCACGGTACTTACTTTTATGATTTCATGATCCAAAATACGTTAAAATTCAAGCGGAGTAAGCATTTTCTACTTAAATATCCTCATGCTAGAAACTCTAGAAACCCAAATTTATCAACTTGAGCAATTTGCCAACACCCTTGTTGCGAACCAACTCACCCACCTGAGTTTCGTCAGCATTGCCATTATTTTTGCGGCTGGCTTGCTGACCAGCCTTACGCCCTGTATGCTGTCTATGCTGCCCATTACCATTGGCTATATTGGCGGTTATGAAGCTAAAACTCGCTTACAAGCAGCAGCCCAATCAACTTGGTTTGCGTTGGGATTAGCAACTACATTAGCAGGAATGGGCATCGTCGCAGGTTTAGTTGGTAAAGTCTATGGACAGATAGGAATTGGTTTACCAATTATCGTCAGTATTATCGCTATTATTATGGGACTGAACTTATTAGAAGCATTACCCATCCAATTTCCTTCTTTGAATGAAACAAATTGGATTTCTCAAGATTTACCTCCCGGAGTCCGTTCATACTCTATCGGCTTAACATTTGGGTTAGTGGCTTCCCCCTGTAGCACACCAGTTTTAGCTAGTCTATTAGGTTGGGTTGCTAATACTCAAGATTTAGTTTTAGGTGCGGTTTTACTACTTGCTTATACAGCCGGATATGTAACTCCATTAATTTTAGCAGGTACGTTTACTGCTGCCATTAAAAAACTATTAGAATTGCGCCGTTGGTCTGGTTGGATAAATCCTATTAGCGGTGTATTATTAGTAGGCTTTGGTGTTTTTTCTTTACTTTCTCGGATTCCTATTGGTAGTTTCTAAGCAATGACTTCAGATCAGACAACATCCACAGAATTAAGTTGGTGGTTAATACCGGGGCGGTTTATCCGTCGGGAAGTTTTGCCTGTATTAACTGATTTACGTTTGGCAATTATTCTATTGTTAATTATTGCCTTATTTAGTGTGAGTGGTACGGTAATTGAACAGGGGCAATTGCCTGATTTTTACCAATCTAATTATCCAGAACATCCTGCTTTGTTTGGTTTCCTCTCTTGGAAAGTTATTCAAGTAGTTGGGTTAGATCATGTATATAGAACTTGGTGGTTTTTGAGTTTATTAGTTTTATTTGGAACTAGTTTAACGGCTTGTACTTTTACTCGTCAATTACCAGCCCTCAAAGCTGCTCAAAGGTGGAAATATTACGAAGAACCTCGCAACTTCACAAAATTAGCTTTAAGTGCTGAATTGGAGGGTGTTTCTTTGCCATCAATTACGCCAATTTTGCAGCAAAAAAGTTATCGGATTTTTCAGGAAAAAGATAATATTCTTTATGCCCGCAAAGGTATAATTGGTAAATTGGGACCAATTATTGTCCACATTGGGATTGTCGCTATTTTGCTGGGGGGAATTTGGGGAGCAATGACGGGATTTATGGCTCAAGAAATGATTGCTAGTGGCGATACATTCCAGGTAAAAAATATTGTTGATGCTGGTGCTTGGTCTTCTCAAGATGTGTTGAAAGATTGGTCTGTGCGTGTCAATCGCTTTTGGATTGATTACACACCGACGGGAGGAATTGACCAATTTTATTCAGATATGTCTGTGCTGAATAATGAGGGCAAAGAAGTTAACCATGAGAAGATTTATGTTAACAAACCGCTGCGTTATCATGGTGTGGTTTTCTATCAAACAGATTGGGGAATTTCCAGCGTTCGGGTGAGATTAAATAAAAGCCCAATTTTCCAATTACCAATGGCACAATTAGACACCAAAGGTAAGGGTAGACTTTGGGGAACTTGGATTCCGACTAAACCAGATTTAAGTGAAGGTGTTTCCCTATTAGCCAAAGATTTGCAAGGCATGGTATTAATTTATGATGCTCAAGGTAAATTAATTAATACTGTGCGGGCAGGAATGTCTATCCCTGTAAATGGGGTAAATTTGCAAATTCTTGATGTCATGGGTAGCACGGGTTTACAAATCAAATTTGATCCTGGTATTCCTATTGTTTATACTGGTTTTGCTTTATTAATGTTAGGTGTGGTGATGAGTTATTTTTCCCATTCTCAAATTTGGGCTTTACAAACAGGCAAAACTTTATATATTGGTGGAAAAACTAACCGCGCTCAAGTTGCATTTGAACAAGAAGTTTTGGGAATTTTAGACCAACTTAGTGCCGTCAAAAAGCCCTAAATTTAAGATCCCCGACTTCTCTAAGAAGTCGGGAATCTAAGATCTAATTAAGCTGTGGTAAGCATTTCTGACCGCATTTGTGCAATTAATTTATCTAAATTACCTGTATTTAACCGATAACTTAAAGGGTGAACAATTAACCGGGCTGTACTTTCATACAAAGTCGCAATTTCAATTAAACCATTTTCTTTTAAAGTCTTTCCCGTCGAAACTATATCAACAATTGCTTCTGACATTCCCGTAATTGGACCTAATTCCACAGAACCATACAAAGGGACAATTTCTATCGGTAAATCCAAACCTTGAAAATACTCTCGCGCACAATTTACATATTTAGAAGCAACTCGACCATGAGCAGGTAAATCTAACGGGGATTTGTAGGAACTAGCCGCTTTTACAGCTACAGACATTCGACAATATCCAAATTTTAAATCCACTAATTGGGCGACTTGGGGCTGTTTTTCTCTGAGAACATCGTAGCCGACAATTCCCAATTGTGCTTGACCATATTCTACATAAACAGGCACATCTTGCGCTCGCACTAATAAGGCTTTCGCTTGTCCACTAGCATCAGTAATTTGTAATTGGCGGTTTCCTGATTCTAAGAAAGCACTAAAATCTAATCCTACAGATTGTAATATGCGGAGACTAGGTTCAAGTAGTCCCCCTTTTGGTATTGCAACAGTTAACATTCTTTTTTTTGGTATTCTTAATGTGTTTGCAGTTCACTATATTGAGAATATATCTATATTGCCATTAGCAACAGAATGAAAATTTTATTAGTTGATGATGAAGTTGAGCTAACTGACCCTTTAAGTCGTCTCTTGACCCGTGAAGGTTATAGTGTTGATGCTACTTATGATGGGACAAGTGGCAGTAATTTGGCAGAAATAGGCAGTTATGATTTACTGATTCTAGATTGGATGTTACCGGGAAAAACAGGGTTAGATATTTGTCAGGAATTACGCCGTCAAGGTAAAACAACTCCTGTACTATTTCTCACGGCAAAAGATACCCTGGATGACCGTGTACAAGGTTTGGACGCGGGCGCTGATGATTATTTAGTCAAACCTTTTGAATTGCGGGAATTACTGGCAAGAGTCCGGGCTTTGTTACGTCGTACTGGTACAGAATCTTATAGTAGTACAAAAGGAAAGTTAGTTGTAGCCGATTTGGAACTTGATATAGAAAATCAAATAGCTTATCGTCACGGAAGAATCATAGAACTCTCTCAAAAAGAAAGTCAGTTGTTACAATACTTCATGGAAAATGCTGGACAATTACTGACGCATGGTCAAATTTTGCAGCATTTATGGCAAAATGAGGAACAACCTAATAGTAATGTGATTGCGGCTTTAATTCGTCTGTTGCGTCGTAAGGTGGAAGTAGTGGAAAAAACACCAATGATTCACACTGTTTATGGTAAAGGTTATCGTTTTGGTTCGACTGAAATTGAATAAACCAGGACATAAATGATCACAATTTAATTCTGATTGATATACTAAATCTATCCAGAAATATGAACTACTAACTCTCTCACATTATTCTGTTGACGATGTTCCCAAACATAGATTCCTTGCCATGTTCCTAATACCAAATGACCACGATTAATGGGAATTTGTTCGGAGGTATGGGTTAAAACTGTACGGATATGTCCTGGCATATCGTCTGGTCCTTCAGCATCATGAATGTAATGGTTTCCTTCTGGGACTATTTTGGCCATGAAATTAGCTAAATCAACTAATACATCAGGATCAGCATTTTCTTGAATTACTAAACTAGCTGAGGTGTGACGTAAAAATAAACTACAAAGCCCAGTTTCTATACCAGATTCAGCAACAATAGCTTCAATTTTGGCGGTAATATTGTGAAATGATTTTCCATTGGTGGAAACTCTTAATAGTTTTTGGTAGTGGGTCATAATCCTCATGGTGTAATATCCCCGACTAATTTTTCAATGATATCAATAAATAATGAATCAATGGTAGAAGTAGGGGATATGAATACTTACAAATAATCTATCACAGCTTTGGCTATTGTTTCATTCCCATCTTTTGTGATAATGTTAGGCTGCTTTGGTGCTTGGGGTGACTGATAAAGAAAATCCCAATCTCCCTGAAAAAATTCCGGTACTGTGAGAATTTGATGATGATTGTAATTAGTAATTCCTGCTAACATAAAAGCAGCTTCGGCAAAATCATCACGAGGTATAGTTACTACTGGTACATCTAAAAGGGTGGCTTCTGAAAATGTCCCATAACCAGGTTTAGAAATAATTCTGCCACAAATTGGCATAAAATCTACAGGACGGTATTGACGATTTGTGACTTTAATTAAGTTAGGTAAATCTGGGGCTGAAGCATCAAAAGTAATAAATTGCCAATCGGGAAATTTGTTGATATTTGTATAGGGAATTGCTTGTAAACCTAAACCCCCAAATGTTAGTAAAATTGTTTTTTCTGGAGGTGTGTTTATTCCCCAATTGGTGCGTAATTTATCAATAGAAAAATAGGGAGAACCACCAGTTAAGCCTACATCTGTAATATTAGTAAATGCTGACATAGGTTCATGGAAAGGCAGACGAAATAAAAGGTCGCATTTTCCATACCAATCACTAATCCAATCAGCAATTTCTGTAAATTCTCCTCCCCAATCTCGATAGATAAAATCCCAACCAAAATTACTAATCATCCAACAGGGGATATTTGTAGCTTCAGCAAATCCGGCAGCGAGAAAAGGAATATCTGCCAAAATGAGATTAACGCGATTTTGACGAATAAAATTAACTTCTGAAGCAATTAAGGATTTGTGATTTTTTTTAATTTCTCGTAGTTTTTCCAAAGTTGCTGATTTATCCATTGTCAAACTATCAACTTGAACAACACCTAAATCAAACGCCCGTTGACGTAAAATAAAATCACCTTCCATATAAGATTCCAGCAACCAGCGAGGTGCAGTAGTAACTAGAATTAATAACGCTTCAGGACATAATTTTTGGATAGTGTTAGCTATGGAAGCTGTGCGGGTAGCATGACCAAAACCGTGATTGGTAATTGCTATATATATAATTGGTCGTTCCATGATTTCAAAAGAAAAAGGTTAAAAAGTATTTGTGTAGGTTAGGTTGACGCAAGAAAACCCAACATTAAAAATCATTTGTTTTGTTGGGGTTTCCCAAAGCCATTGCTCCGCGTTCACGCAGTGTCCCGCAGGGATACGTTCACGTTCCACAACCCAACCTACTTGATATTGCTGCTATTAATTGGTCAATTTCCGACTCTAAAGTTAGATAATGAACACTCACCCGAATGCAATTAGGATTGGCAATTGTTCGTGTTAAGATATTTTCAGACTCTAGAGATTGCACCAATTTAAAACTAGGTTGATTAGTTACTTGAAAAGAAACCAATCCACTTTCTGGGGGTGAATTTTTTAAACATTTGACATTAGCTAAAGAGCTTAATTTTTGCCAGAGATAATTACTATTTTGGCAAATTTGCTCATATCGTTCCTGTGCTGTTCCCCATTGTTCATGAATTGTAATTGCTTGCTTTAAACCCACATATAATGAAGTTGGTAAAGTGGATACTTCATATCTGCGTCCATCTGGTTGCCAACCCGTCGGTTGGGCTTGATTATTAGTAATTATCCCACTCAAACCAATAAAGGTAGGGTGCAAACTTTCCCTCGTTTCAGGACGCACATATAAACCACCCACACCCGCAGGACCACATAACCATTTGTGACCAGTAAAGGCATAAAAATCTACACCCAAAGCAGTTAAATCTAAAGGAATCACACCCACTGATTGAGCCGCATCTATCAATAACAGCGAATTATTACTTCTGCATACTTCGACAATCTTATCAATAGGTAAAACTTGACCAGTATTCCACAAAACATGACTTAAAACTACTAAGCGAGTTTTGGGACGGAGATTTTCAGCAATAATACTGATAGGATCACCTTCATTTAAAGTAGCCATTAAGGGACAAATGGTAACTTCTACCCCAAACCTGCGGGCAATTTCCTGGGCTGTAGCAATTACTCCAGGGTGTTCGCAGTCGGAAAGAAGCAGATGATCACCTGCGTGCCAATCAATCCCCCACATCGCAATATTACAACCTATCGTGACATTACCTGTGAGAGTAATTGTGTTACTTGGTACATTTAATGTAGATGCAATGGCTTCCCGACTGGCTTGTATTTGCGGTGCAATCCAACTATACGCCTCACTCCCAAAAGGACCTATACTTTGAATATGTGCCTGAGATTGGCTAATAGCATCCATAGCCCCTTGAGGCATTGTCCCCTGTCCTCCGTAGTTAAAATAAACCTTATTACTTAAAGCGGGAAATTGTGAGCGATGATGATGTAGGTTATTCATAAAATAGGTTTGCGGTTTTTGATCTAATCTATTGATATATACTTTTATCAACAATTAATCAACATTAACTTTTACATCAAAAACTATGAATTGGTGGCAACGACTCAACAAAAACCCTCTAGCACGAACTGGGGCAATTGTCCTCTTCTCTTTGTATTTAGCAGTGATTGGTGCTGATTTTATCGCTCCTTATAACCCTTATGATTCACAACCGAACGGTTCACTACTTCCACCGACTCAGATTCATTGGGTATCTCCATCAGGGCAGTTTATTGGACCCCACGTATATCCTACAACACAAGGCGATACTAACTTAGAAACCGGGGAAAGAAAAATAATTATAGACCAGACAAAACCTTCACCATTACGATTATTTGTGACTGGACCTCAATATCAATTATTCAACTTGACTATTTCCCTCCCACCAAAATGGCAGGAAGTCACAATTATCCCTGGTATTTCTTTAAATTGGCATTTGTTTGGCGTTATTGGTGACGCAAAATTGAATATTTTGGGAACAGATGAACAAGGACGCGACCAATTTAGTCGCTTGTTACATGGTGGTCGAATTAGTATGTTTATTGGTATTTTCGGGATTATCATTACCTATCCATTGGCATTGCTTATTGGTGGTATTTCCGGCTATTTTTGCGGAATAATTGATAGTATCATCATGCGTTTAGCAGAAGTCTTGATGACCTTTCCGAGTATTTATTTATTAGTAGCATTATCAAGTATTTTGAGTCCAAAATTAACCAGCACTCAGCGATTTTTACTAATTATTTTGATTACTTCTGTAATTAGTTGGGCAGGTTTAGCGAGGATAATTCGCGGACAGGTATTATCAATCAAAGAACTCGAATTTGTGCAAGCAGCAAAGGTAATGGGTGGTAATCCTATTTATATTATTGTTCGTCATGTTTTACCACAAACTGCAACTTACATTATTATTTCTGCTACTTTAACAATTCCTAGTTTTATTGGAGCAGAAGCCGTATTAAGTTTAATTGGTTTAGGTATTCAACAACCAGATCCTTCCTGGGGAAATATGCTTTCTTTAGCTAGTAATGCTTCTATTTTAGTGTTACAACCTTGGCTAATTCTACCACCAGCAATTCTAATTATTATCACCGTTTTATCATTCAATGTCTTAGGTGATGGTTTGAGAGATGCTCTTGACCCTCGTAGTGTGCAAAGATGATTATGAGTGGGTTAAGCGACAGCGCAACCCAACAAATGTTTTAATAATTTATGTTTAATAATGTTGGGTTTCCTTGCGTCAACCCAACCTACATAACTAATATCTAATTCTCGGATCTACATAAGCATTGAGAATATCAATTAAAATACTTGCACTCACCACAATTGCCCCAAAAAATACTAACACACCCTGAACGGTAGGATAATCTCGGTCGGAAATAGCTTGATATAAACGATTTGCTAACCCTGGCCAGGAAAATGTCACTTCTGTTAAAATTGCTCCACCTAATAAGGAAGCAAATGTTAGTCCTAAGACCGTAATGACAGGAATTAAGGCATTCTTCAAAGCATGGGATACTAATATCTTACTTTCAGAAATTCCTCGCGCCCTAGCCGCTTCTACATAATCAGCTTTTAAGGTTTGTTTTAAATTAACTCTGACAATGCGTTCAAAAATGCCACTTAGCAAAATTCCTAAAGTTAAACTTGGTAAAGCTAGATGATGTAAAGATGTAAAAAATTGACTTAAATTCCCACTTAATAAACTATCAATTGTATATAAACCAGTAATATTTGTAGGTGCAGGAAGATTAGGAGGAAACCGATTAGAATTAGGAAACCAACCCAATTGGACTGAGAAAACTAATTGTAATAACATACCTGCCCAAAACATCGGTAGTGCATAGGTAATAATCCCGAATAACCGCCCCCCAATATCAAAAGCAGTTCCCGGACGAGAAGCGGAAATAGTTCCCACTAAAACGCCAACAATCAGCGCCACAGCCATACTCGCAAATGCTAATTCTACGGTTGCTGGAAAATATTGACCAATTATTTCACCTACATTTTGCCCGCGACTGGTTAAAGAAGTTCCTAAATCAAAGTGCAGTAATTTACCTAAATAATTGAGATATTGTAACCAAATTGGTAAGTCCAAACCAAGTTGTTTTCTTAATTCTTCTTTTGCACTTTCTGGCGCTCTTCCTCCTAAAATAGCATCTGCGGGATCTCCTGGCGTAGCTCTAAGTAAAAGAAAAACAATGGTGATAATAGTAAATAGTTGCAATGGCGCAAATAGCAACCGGGAAAAAATGTAATACTGTAATGCTTTTGAACGGGACATATTTTATAGGAGTTCAGGAGTTCAGGATTCAGGAGTCAGGAGGAAGAAAGAAGAAAGAAGAAAGAAGAAAGAAGAAAGAAGGATTAACCTCGTTCCTTGTCTCTGACAAGGAATGCAGTCTAGAGGCTCTGCCTCTTGTTAATTATATGAGGCAGAGCCTCTAAATGGCATTCCCAGCCGGAGTCTGGGAACGAGAGAATGAGAGAGAAATTACCCGGTATTGATACTATTTTTTAATTGTTTTGTAAATTAGGTTTTGGCTAGGATCAAGATTGACATTGGCTACGCCTTTTTGAGCAAATACAAAATCTTTACTTTGCCATAAAGGGATGTAGGGAACATCAGTTAACACTTGGGTTTGAATGTCGGCAAATATTTTTTTCCGGGCTTCAGGATTTTGTTCTTTCCGTTGTTGATCTATGAGTTTATTCATAGCTTCACTATAATAAAATGACCCCTGAGATTGACTACCACCGGTTTCGCAACCTTTAGTAACTGAACCTTGTTCACAGGCTAAAAATGGCTGCACGTAGTTGTCTGGATCTAAAAAGTCTGGATACCAATTAGTTAAGGCGCTGGGATATAAACCTTTGGAAATTTCTTTATAGAAAGTTGCACTTTCTACGTTTTTAACTTCAAATTGCAAAATACCATCCATTTTAGTATCAGCGAGGGATTTTAAGGTTTGGGCGACTAAACCGTGAGTCGTTGAATTTGTAGAATACCAGATTTGCACTTTTGCCGGATTTTCTTGGGAAAAACCAGCAGCGACTAAGGATTTTTTGGCTTCTGCAAATTTACCATCACCATATTTATCTTTAAACAATGGTTGGGAAACATTGAAAGTTGTGGGAATGATGCTATAAAGGGGATCAGCCTGTGATAATAATACCCGATCATTTAATAATTTACGATCAATTAATAATGCGATCGCTTGTCTAACTTCTAGTTTATCTAAAGGTTTCTGATTGCGATTTAAAGTCAGATAATCAACTGCACTACCTTGAGCAGATATAGCTTGCCAATCTCCCTTTTTTGCACTTGCTTCTAAACTCTTAATTTGATCTGGTTGTAAGGATAGATAAGCCACATCTATTGCACCAGTTTTAAAGGCATTAAATAAGTTGACTGGACTGGTTTGAATTTGGACATTGACACCTTTGTTTTCGGGTTTTGTTCCCCAATATTTATCAAATACATCAAACTTTAAGGAATCAGTTCCATATTTGGCTAATTTATAAGCACCAGTCCCCACAAAAATATTCGGTTTAAATTTTCCAGCCCCAATTTCATAGGATTTTGGTGAAACCGCACAGACTCCAGAAAATGCTAACAATGAAGGAAAAGCTGCAAAGGGTTTCTTCAGTTTAATTGTTAATTCATACTCCCCTGTGGCTTTAACTGAAGCTACGGTATCAGAAAGCAGGAAAGACGGTTTACCTTTGTTTTCGATAAAGCGTTGCAGGCTAAACTCCATTGCTTTGGCATTGAAGGGAGTATCATCATGAAATACTACTCCTTTGCGAATGGGAATAGTATAAGTTAAACCATCTGCACTCACTTTTGGTAATGCTGTGGCCAATTGTGGTTTAATTTTTGTACTACCTGGTTCATAAGTGTACAGGCGATCGCTCATATTAAATACTAAACTCAAAGATCCCAATTCATACGCATCAGCAGGATCAAGAGTTCTTGGCTTTTCCGTTGTCCCTACGGTAATCCGACCATCACCCGCAGGAGCATTTACAGCACTAGACTGTGGTGTATTTGTTTGCTGTTTAGGAGTACAACTAACAACCAATAATAGACAAAGACAGAACAAAGATAGGAGTTTTGTCATCCTACCCCATTGTTTAATTAGCAAGGAACACCAAGTGATCATTATTAAAATATTTTCAATCAACGGTCAGTCATTATAGCAGGGAAGAGGGAATATTGATCTTTTTCCCATAACTTAATTACATAACTCATAATATACTCAAATTTTTTAATAAGTTATGTATTTGAATTGGGTAATTTTCCTAAATCAAGATGGATTATTCTATTATTAGAAAAAACCCTGATCAAAACATTTAAAAAAATTATGGTTTTAACAGCTTCCACAATGTTGCCTCTAGGCACGAAAGCACCAGATTTTCATCTACCAGAAGTAGTATCTAGAAAAATAATTTCTCTTGATAATTTTGCCGATAAAAAAGCATTGTTAATCATGTTTATTTGTCGTCACTGCCCATTTGTTAAGCATATTCAACAAGAATTAGCCAGATTAGATCAAGATTACAATAATAGTGATTTAGGGATTATTGCCATTAGTGCTAATGATGCTAAAAATTATCCCAATGATGCCCCAGAATCATTAAAAGAAATGGTTATAGAACTGGGGTTTGATTTTACCTTCTGTTACGATGAAACCCAAGAAACGGCAAAAGCATATACAGCAGCTTGTACACCAGATTTCTTTTTATTTGATAGCGATATAAAACTCGTTTATCGTGGACAATTAGATGATAGTCGTCCTAGTAATAATCAACCTGTTACAGGTAAAGATTTAAGAGCAGCTATTACCGCAGTCTCTGCATTTAATCTCATAAAATTGTAGTTTTCCGTAGTCAAACGTAGCTATATCCGTCACTACAATGAACCTTAGTAATATCTT
>NZ_LJOQ01000109.1:9839-10939 GCF_001672255.1 Anabaena sp. AL09 | reverse complement strand
CCCGGCGGTCAGGGTATCCTTATCAGTATCAACAGCAACCAGTAGAAATAACTTCTTTTGCTAATGAAAATTTAGCGCAACGATTGGGGGTGACTCCACAAAGTTTGATTACGGAACGGGAAAGCAAGAGTGAGCAGGAATTTATCAGTTGGTCCAGGAATCGTGACCCGATGAGTTTAGGCTGGAAATTTCAGGTTAGTGATGGGTTGTTTTATCCGGTCAAACAGTAGAATTAACGACGTTTGGGAACACTAATTGCCTGTACAGCCCGTTGTTGAACTTCCTCACCCCGACGGTCATATCTAGAAGTGAGTTCAGGTGTTGCATGACCGGCTAATTCTTGAGGTGTCAGTTGTCGTAAAGTCACCGCCCCAGATTTATTAATGTGGCAGATTAAAGCTCCAGATTCCCGCCCTCTAATTTCTAACCAATCTTCGATAATTGGTAAAACTCCATCTGGTAAATAAACAGTTCTATCTTTACCACCTTTACCACTGCGGACTTTCACACTGCCAGAATGGAAGTCACTCAACATTAATTTTACCGATTCCCCCCGGCGCAATCCTGCACCCCGCAAAATTCTATTTTTTACCAATGGCAAAATTAATACAGTATTAGTCCTACTGGCAGATGGTTCGTTGTTTACTTGGGCGTGGATGGAATTATTTCAAGGCGTTAATTATTTTCGCAGATTGCTAGGTCTTGCCGTATTTATTGGTATTATCGGATCGAAACTTATGTACTAAAAACTAATAACAGAAGTTGCGATCGCTCTCTATCAAGATTTCCCCCAAGAAAATTCAACGATTCTCAAACCCCGACAAATCAAACAACGACAACTGCCCCACAGAAATATTGCCCTTGCCTCCTCTGTGGTATCCAAGATGACATCCACTACAGAGGCAAATTAGGTTCTCAACCCTGTTATCCGCAGGGTTCATATTGAAATGGTGAACTTGAAGGTTATAGGCACGGGGTTTAATATTGTCGGGAGGTTTTTCACTCTTGAGTAAGCAAACACGCCCACATTTTTGACAACACCAATTAGCTTTTTCCTTGATAGATTTAGCCAGTTCTTTCCAGTGCTTCGGGTATCCCAT
>NZ_LJOQ01000109.1:0-9774 GCF_001672255.1 Anabaena sp. AL09 | reverse complement strand
GACAATGATATAATAGATGTCGTGGTTTAAATCCGACCAAAGTACAATGAACAAAAAAGAAGCCGCAGCATATTTAGGTTGTAGTGAAAGAACCATAGAAAGGCACGTTAAAGCAGGTATCTTATCATGTACCTACGAAAAAGGCGAAACAAGTGATATAGCAGTATTTCAGCAATCAGATTTAGATAAAATAAAGTTTAAAACTAAGGTGGTCACACCAGCTTACGAACAAATAGCAGAACCACGACAAACCGCGACATTAGACGAGAATGAGCTAACAATATACCACGATGAGCCTGTCGGGGTTGTCGAGGTTGGCGATATTTCCAAACTATCGGCAATGGTGGAATTGCTTCTGGTTGGGCAACAACTAAAGGCCAGCGACAAACTTGTATTAACCGTTGATGAGTGCCATCAACTAACGGGGTTCCCAAGGGAAATGCTTAAAGAAGCGATCGCTAATGGTCAATTACCAGCTAAGAAAATTGGTAGATCATGGCGGGTAAAAAGAAGCTGCTTAAATGCTTATATAGATGAAATATTATAATGCCGACAAACCACGACAATAGCAAAGTAAAAGCCAACGATATACCATAATGAACCTGTCGGAGTTGTCACCAAGAGAGTTTTTAATCTTTGGTCATTGGTCCTTGCAACTGTACGGGCGAAGCATTTGGAGAACTATTTTTGGCAATGACCGATAATTTATCTTCCAAATGCTTCGCCCCTACTGACAACTGACAATCACTTAATTATCATTTTCATTGATTTTAATTGATGTATCAAAATTTCCCGTACAATTAATAGCGGCGTGTACAACGTCGCTTTTTTTATATAATTTTCTTGTACAATCACTGATACATAAAGTAATATTTGTATAGTAAAATAGTACAAATTATTCTTTACAAAACTATGACAAGTACACCTTTAGAGCCAAGTTTGAAGGATAAAGTCTTTGAAATTTGTGAAAACTTACATAGTGAAAATAAAAAAATAAACAGAGATATTGTACGACAGCAATTAGGCGGCGGAAGTTTTTCAGATATTAGTCCCCTAGTTGCGGAATGGAAAGAGCTTAAAAAATTGGAATCCGTACAATCTGATAGCCTAGGTGGCGTAGTCATCGAGAATGAAAGTACAGAAATAAGTCCCAAAATTTGTACAGAACCAAGTACAAAATCTGATGGCTTAGATGATGCAAGCAATCTTGTGTTGAGTCAAGAATCAGAAATTACCGATGCAGCACAAGAGTTAAACGCTACATCATTAAATCCTGCTTTTATCCCTGATAGTGATATAAATAGTATGGTTCGGGCTGGGGCAGAAAAAGCCGCAGGGACGTTAATTGCTCAAGAAGCGATAGCGAAGCGCTCCGTAGGAATCGCCACTCATTTTTACCAAAATCCAGATCAACTGCCATCAGATTTAAAAGCGCAATTGGAGGGTGCGAGAGGAAATTTTACGCAATCACGCAGCAATACCAACAAAGCCGCGTACAATCCCCAGAACCTGATCAATTTAGCAATGCAGAAAATCAAGGAAACCCAAAGAGAAGACGGACTGGAACTAATTGGTTGAAATTAGTTGTAAGTGGCTTTTTGCTGGCTGTGAGTTCATTCAATCCCCAATCAATTATCTTGTCCGTAATTGGTAGAGTCGAGGGGGAATTCACTGCACCCAGCTTCCGATGTTCTTAACTTTCGCTTTTGCTCATGTGTATGTAATCGTGGCAGCTTTCGTGAATGGCTAGAAGGTTTTTAGATTTACCATTTTTGTGGTTTCCATCAACATGATGAAGATGTACCTTCTCATCATTGAGCATTTTTAATCCACAATGACCACATTTATGGTTTTGCCGTTTGAGGGCTTTAGAGGTATCGTTGTTATAGAGCTTGCTGTTACGCTCGCTCCAATAACTCAAATCTCCGTCGTAGGGTGATTTCTCCCCTTTGACCATGATGTGTTTACCTTCGGAGTAAGGAACTGATGGGAACGCTTTATCTAGTAATTGCTTACTGGTATAGCGGTTCTGTTTAGCTTCCTTATTGAGTACCCTGAAAGCTCTTGTTTCGATGTGGAATAACGAGTTTCTAGACCCGTCCATCTTGCAGAAGCGGTGGTAATTTCTCCAACCTCTAACTACAGGGGCTAATTTCTCAGCCTTTGTGGTAGCACCATAATTCGAGTTGTTGACGATGAATTTTACTTTCTTGCGGAAAGATTTATAGTTGTCCACTGATGGAACACATCTAAACTTCCCGTTTTTCTGGACTTTAAAATTCCAGCCGAGGAAATCAAACCCATCTGTCGCGGCGGTTAGCTTTGTCTTTTTCTCACTGACTTTCATTCCCCGTTCTGCTAGGAACTGACTGATTTTATCAAGTATTTCTATTGCATCGTCTTGAGGTCTGAGTATTATCACCATGTCGTCCGCATAACGGATTGTTGGCTCAATAATATGTTCCCTTGAGGTCTTGTCTGTAATTCTGTAGCTGGATATCCTGTGATATCTATGAATACTTTCAATCCCATTTAAGGCGATGTTAGCTAATAGTGGACTTACTACCCCACCTTGAGGTGTTCCTTGTTCGGGAAACTCTGGATTAACTCCGGCTTTGAGACATCGGAAAATACCTTGTCTTATGCTGTAAGGAGCGATGAGTTCGTCCATAATGGCGGTGTGGTTTATCCTGTCAAAGCATTTTTCGATATCGAGTTCTATAACTCTTTTATCTATTCCGTTGCAAGATGAGTTTAGGTTGATGAACAGGTATTTCTGCGCGTCATGCGCCGAGCGTCCCGTCCTAAACCCGTAGCTCCTAGCATGGAAGGTTGCTTCATGCGCTGGTTCTAATGCGTATTTGATAAGGCATTGATACGCCCTATCTGCAATAGTGGGGACTTTGAGAATCCGGGTTTTTCCATCCTTTTTAGGAATGGGTATTTCACGTAATCCCTGGTGTTTCCAGTCATTACATTCGGTTCTGAGTTTTTCATTCAGTTCAAACCTTTGCTCGAATGAGAGCGGTTGATTTCAGAATCAGCTTTTGTAGGGACTTTGCTTTGCGCTTGTCGCCAACTTGAACCGCTTTGTACACTCGTTTTTGTAGGCGGAATAAGTTACGGCGGAATTTCTTCCAAGGCAACGTCTTCCAGGATTCACGCTTAGTTATCTCTGTGTCTAATCATGCTCTGCTCCAATTTGTGTATTCTGAACACCTCAGACCAATTCCGGTCTGTCCTACCCGAATTGAAGGAGTTCCGCTGCTCGTCCAGCCTACCTAGGGTTCGACCGCCCTAAGACCTTCAATCCGTTTTTATTCGTTCCCTCGGTTGATTGATAGTTCCGTTAGGTGTAGCCAATTCAACTACTGGATTCCCTAGACTCTTGCCGCTATTCACAGACGATGCGGCGGGAATTAGCTCCAATGAAGTCAGGTTTTTGATGTTGTGTCCTGCTCCGGAATAAGTTGCTTTTTGAGGCTCTGTTTCACCATGGGAACCGGATGTCTGATTGCGTCCTGTTCCTAGCTTCGACCTCCCGAAACCGAGTCGGGTCATCGTAGGCAGATAGGGAGTCATACCTGAGTCTGGTAGATGGGACTTGCACCCATATCAGACCGAGAGTTCAACCTTTTCTCTATTACTAGAGTTGGGTTGGTTAGCTTATGTACGGACTGAGTACCGTGATTCAGCTAACAACGAATCGCACTCTGTATTTCCACAGCTTCTTAAACCATCCCTCAAGAATGAGGAAGAAGAATTACCAACCAGTGAGTTTACCATTTACAGACAAGCTGAATTAAACCGCACCACAGCATCATTACTCGCTAATGGGGCAATTTTAATTGTGGGAGAAGAGGGGAGTGGTAAATCTGTCTTAGGAAATGCCGTTGTAGAAAAATTAACCTGTGATGGGTTTTTGGTGGCCTTTGTTGAACCAACTACTCCCAAACAAATGCTTTTAGAGATTACCCAGCAGTTTGAACTTCCCACTGAAGATATAGAGGGAAAAAATTTAACTGTGGAAAAACTCAAAAGAGCGATCTGCTTGCAGCAGCGCTTCGCTATCGCCCAATTCCTCTCAGAAAACACAGCTTTTATCGTCCTCGATGATGCTCAAAGTTGCGACATGAAATTTAGAATTTGGCTGAAACAGTTACGCCGTAAGGGTGTACCGATGCTGGTTTTAGCTACAGACCCACCGCGATCAGATATCTTTATTAATATTCCCAGAATCGAACTGAAACCTTTACCAGAAAAGGCAATCAGACAAATTATGAAAGCAGCAGCGCAAGAAAGAGCGATCGCCCTAACGTCTGCCGATTTATCTAAACTGCAAGAACGCGCCGGGGGTAATCCAATGTTAGCAATTAGGGCAATTGAGGAGGAATATTTAGGTTTAGATATTGAAGGGGCTGATCACAGAAGATATTTTGACATCACACCATTAATTTTGGTAGTTGGTGTAATCTTCGGTGGCATCGCGGCGGCTATATTCTTAGGACTCTCCCGACTGCTTTACAGTTTGCCTCAAGAGGAAAGGAGAATCAGGTAATGTTGGGAATATCTCACCTATTAATTAGTGGAACTGCCACCAGTTTATTACTGCAAACTGCTGACCCGGTTTTGATTGCTGTTGGTGCAATTGGTGGTTTACTTCCTGATGTTGATGTTTCTACTTCTCCAGCAGGTAAGGTTTTTCCTTGGATAAGTGGCTATTTCCAAGAAACAATGCCCCATAGAAGTATGACTCATTCTATAGTTGCCAGTGCAGTGGTGGCGATCGCCTCCTATGGAACAGCAATATTTATTCCCCAATTTATTCCTATAGCATCAGCGTTAACTATTGGGTACACCTTTGGCTGGTTTGCTGATTGCTTTACTCGCGGTGGTGTGGAGATGTTCTGGCCTTCTCCTGTGCGTTGTGTTTGTCCTGGTAATAGAAACTTACGTTTGAAAACAGGGAGTAATGCTGAATATTTTATACTTTGTATTTTAATAGCGATCGCTCTATCAGCTTTTAGCATCAATAGTAAGGGGGGAATTTTAACCCAGTTTAACCGCTTAATTGCCTCTACATCGGGAGTACAGGGTGTTTATAATAGTTCTGGAAGTACCCATAAAATTATTGCCAATATTAAGGGAGTGAGAGCCGGTGATAGATCAAAAGTTGATGGACAATTTCAGATTATTCAACCTAACGGGACTGGATTTATAGTCTTAGAACCTAAAACAAATAAACTATATAAAGCCGCAACTGACCCTGATAGTCAAATTGTTATTGAACAAATTACAGCAGATGTTTCTACACCTGCTATTACTACTATTGAATCGGTATTTGTGGAAGATCAGGTTATTGGGGAGGCGATAGCGAAGCGCTGCTGCAAGCAGTTCGCTAAATTTAACCGCACTAATACAAATGTATTCATTAGTGGTGATTTGTCAGTTGATGATTTTGACACTTCAGTTTTACCCCGTGATCCTTATCAATTTAAGTTTATTGAGGCATCACCTAGTAATATTAAATTAGAAGCTGCACCGCTAAAAGTTGTGATGAAATTCTTAGGGGATGAATTCGCCAGCGGTAGTTTGCAAATTCGGTCAATTGTTAGTAGTCAATAATTATGATTAAACCTGATGGGATATATTGGCAATAAGCGAACTGCTTGCAGCAGCGCTTCGCTATCGCCCCTGGTGGAATATGAGGAACTAGAAAAAGCTGTTACTCATCAGTGGATACTGAGTACAGCTAAGGTAAAAGAATTGATTGGTGTTACCCCAAGGGTAGGTAGGGATGAAATGACCTTTGTATAGGGTAGCTTTACTTTCACCAAAGCTGGTAAGCTTGGTGATCATGTGGGGTGGTAAGACCCAGTATTAAAGCCGTATAATTGCACTGACTATCAATTTAATTGCGAATTATTATAATCTAAATCTGTTAGATGAATTAATACCTGATGTGCTTTTTTACGAATTCGTTTTTCTGGTGAATCTAGCATTTTAACTAGCTTTGGTATGGCTTTCTTTAGCTTAAGAGTTTCTGTTGCATCAAGTGCAGCAAGTTTTACACTAAGGTTGTCATCATTCAGAAGTTGAACAATTCTATCAGAAAGATGTTTAGAATGTATTTTTGCCAACGCTCGAATTGCACTGGCAGATACTAATACTTCTTCGCCAGAAATTACTTTTGTAACACCTCTATCATCTATGGCTTTAAACAGTAGCATTTCAGACCTTTGGTTTTTTATATTACCCAAAATATTTACAACAATTTCTCTGATTGTGGGTTCACCACTATTCATCTGTTTTTCTAGTTCATCTAGTGATTCTTCAGCTTGAAATATCAAGGCTTGACTAACTTGTTTTCTTACATAAGGATTATTATCTTTCAAATTCTTAGCCAGTTCTGGAATCACTTCTCTATCTTTAAGTTGACTGAAATATGCTGCTGCTGCTGCTCGAACTTCAGGTTCAGAATAATTGAGATATTTTCGTATGCTAGAAATAGCAGGCTCATACTTTCTCTGGCGCAATTCTGAGATTATTTCTTCAATTGTATAGGGAGTTTTTGTTAATTCAAGTTGTGTCACTAGTTCTCTTGAATCATTAGACATTGAGAATTTAGGAACTTCTCCGGCATAATTACTTATGGTGATTTTTTTTGTAAAATCCGCATCAATTTTTTTATTTTTGTCATAATAAATACTTAGCCTAGCATCACCTTCTATTTTGGCATGAAGCTTTTCTAAGCCAATTTTCAAAATAATATAATCAGCATCCTTCACTTCGATTTTTCGAGATAACGGATAATAACTTATTTTTTTTTCTATATCTTGATTACTAATTAACCAATCATAAAATTTAGGTTTGACTTCAGCCGCATACTCTCTTTCATCTTGAGAGATTTTTACTTGTGTAAATTTTAATTCTGCTCCTTTCAAAAAAGCTATATTATCTCCTTTATTCAGAAGTTTTATTTGAACTTCTGGATGGGATGTTTTGTTATCAACTTGAAAATCAACAATTTCTAATTTAGCACTCGGCATTATAAAGAATTTTATTATTGTTACAAGTGCTATAGGTATGCCAATAATTAATCCTATCACTTCGAGCCTTTTCTTCCAAGTATCTATCCTACTGTTAGGTTGGTTATTATTTGCTTCCTCAATCATTTTTTAATTTCTCCTTAGTACAATATTTATTTAAAAACTGATTTCCCAAATCAATTATTTCAATAGCCTGAATTGTCGAATTCTGTACTGTATTTGCTGGAGAATTTTCTAATTTTTCCTTGACTAAATCAATATTAATATCAACTTCTTTATCACTAGAACATTTAAGTTTTCCATCTTTGCTTACAAATAAATTCATCCAAATTTCATAAGATAAGTATTTTACAATTGGCTCAAAATTATCTTGAGATATTTGTTCTAGTATATACGCTTTAATATTGTAGTTTTTTTTCAAATTTTCTACTGAACCATAACTTTCTCGTTTAGCTTGTTTATCCAAATCATCTTCTTTAAAAGTTTTTGTTATCGTCATTAGTTCATATCCAATTTGAACTGCGACAAATGTTGGAAGATCCTCTTTTTTCTCGCTCATTCCGTATTTAGATATTCTACCAATTCCTATACCATTTGTATCCATAAAATCTCGTGGATCTTTTTCTCGTAATTGACCAGTTTTTAAGTCCCAACTTATACTTTGAAATAATTGATAATATAAATTTTTAGCCAGAACTGATAATTTATATATCTCTTCTTTATTTTTTGAGGCAATAGCTTTTTCTAACAGTGTTAACGTTATATTCAGAGCTTGGTGAAAATCATTATTTACTCCATAAAAGTAAATTAAATAGCCTAAATATCTATAATATTCTGGATATCCCCTCGAAAAATTAATGGCGAGTTTAAGATATTTTTCGGCATTAAATTTATCTTCAATATCTTGATAAACGTTAGAGAAGTATGTATATGTCATACTAAATAGGTGATTAATATCTTTACAGGGTGAGTTTTTTGCTCCTGATTCACACTTAAACTCTTGTTGTAATTTACTAAGTTTATTCTCGGCTTTGGTTAATTCGTGAAGTGCTTCAGAATATCTTTTTAAATGTCTAAGAGCTATTGCTTTACGTTGTAGGTGATTAATAATGGCTAATTCAACAAATTCAGATTTTTTTATTGTATGAATCCTTTTCCAATATAAAAATTTTTCTTCTTTTTGTAACCAATCTAGTATTTTTTTCGATACTTCTTTATTTTCTGGCTTATCATCCAATATGGTCATTAATCTGTTATAATCTGGCAAATCAGGAACAGGTGGTTTATACGAAAAAAATATTATAGCTATTCCTCCCACTAAAAAAGACATTAATACCAAGATAAAAGTGACTGGTTTAACATATTTTTTGTTGTTATTAGTAATTTGATGTATCTGATTCATAAAATTTTACGCTTGTATTATATAAAGTTTTATTTGTAAAAACAGATAGTATTTGAAATAGATAAGTACTACTTTTATCGCCTATAAACTATCTAAATTTTTTGAGTTGATCTACACTCAAAAAAGCAATTTATTTCTGGTTTTAGCAAGTTTTGATCGATCATGACTTTGAGGACTGAAAGGGGGACAATCATAGATAAAAAGCTTACACTGAAATGATTTGAAAGGTAAGTCCATTAAAAATATCAAACCCATTTTAGAATGAACACCAACATAAAATGGGATTTTCCGACCAAAATTATTGACAATGGAATCAATAAGGGTGGAAATTTATCTATATCTTTTTATGTTTAACAAGGTTGGAAGTATTACAGAGTATTGGGTTCAATGTACTTTGTTCCTCCCTTCAGTTTTGAGGAAATTAATAATTGAGAGACAATGCCCTTGATACGAAAATGATCTTGTTTATAAATTGAAGTATATAACCACTTGTTCCTATTCTGATGAATCCAACAGATTAAGCCTCTTACCCAAGTTATAAAAGGCTAATCCAAAAGACATAATGCTACAGCACCCTTATTCAATATAAACGTTGAATCAGCGCAATTACTTGACAGTGCTATGGTAAAATCACACCAATTATGCTGTCGAGAATTTAAACAATAACCCGCCGCGCCGCTAACAACTCCTCAATCAACGCTTCTACTACATCAAATTCTGCCCAATTAACGTTAGAAACAAAAGTATAGAAAGCCATTGAATAAAGCCAATCATCGGATAAAATCCCTACGGTAGGAGATTTTACGTCAAAGTCATCATACTTATATAATCTGACCGACAGCGATCACTAATCTTGATTCAATTCTGCCCATGTTGATTCAGATGTTGAAAGGTCGTTAAATGATCGTTTAACATCAAAAAAGCTATAGCATAGATATAATAATGGTTTCCATACCACTAAAACTTTTAAATCTAAACACACAAGCTTTAAAACCAATTAATTATGAAGCCATTACCACAAGCTACACTTAAACCACAAAATAAAGTAATTGAGAAAGAAAAATCGCACTCTGGCATATTCTTAGGGGAAAAATGCTATTGGAATCCGGCTACTTTAAGAAATGGTCATGCAGTAGTTTTAGGGACATCTGGCAGTGGTAAGACTCAAACCTTAAAATCAATGGCTTATGAATTACCGTCACTGTTCCCAGAAATTAAAGTTATTTTGATAGACTTAAGTAAGTCGGCCCAATAAAATCGATATATGTTTAGTTTTGTAAAAACCGTGAAACACCCTATTTATAAGGTATTCGTTAATTTATA
>NZ_LJOQ01000108.1:0-7086 GCF_001672255.1 Anabaena sp. AL09 | reverse complement strand
AGGGAATTTGTTGATCAACTTATTGAAGACTTGGACAAACAGTAATATATGGATAGTTATGGGTAGAAATTATCAAGCTGTTTCTACCCCCATTTAAAAATGGCTGCACCCCAGGAAAGACCGGCACCAAAACCAGATGCAGCAATAATATCATTGGGTTTGATTTTCCCGGCTCGCACTGCTTCATCTAACGCCAGGGGGATAGATGCGGCGGAGGTGTTACCATAGTCGGATACATTACTGATCACTTTATGTTCGGGAATCTCTAAGCGTTCAGCAACGGAATTGATAATTCTTTGATTTGCTTGATGTAATACTAGCCAATCTATATTTTCAACTTTGAGATTAGCTGCAAACAGGGCTTTGTCTATCACTTCTGGGACTTTTTGCACAGCGAAGCGGTAGACTTCTTTGCCGTTCATGGTAATGGGGTGATATTTGCCTGTAGATACATGAATATCTGGTGTCAGTTCTGTGGTAGAGGCGTTATAGGACAGGTTAAGACAATTGTTTTGAGAACCATCGCTTTTGAGGCAAAATCCTAATAGGCGATCGCTCTTATTAGCCTGTAATACCACTGCCCCAGCCCCATCACCAAATAACACACAACTGCGTCTATCTTGCCAATCTACCCACCGAGAGAGGATATCAGCCCCAATTAAGAGTACATTTTGATAAACACCTGTTCTGATGTATTGTGCGGCTGTAACTAAACCAAAGACAAAACCAGAACAAGCGGCGGTTAAGTCAAAGGCGACTGCTTTGGTAGCACCTAATTCACCTTGAACACGGCAAGCAGTGCCAAATAGGTCATCAGGGGTGGAGGTGGCCAATAAAATTAAATCTATGTCTGCTGCTGTGATCCCGGCGGCAGCAATGGCCTGTTGACTAGCCGCAGTGGCCAATGATGCCAGTGAGTCAGGGGGCAACGCTAACCGTCTTTGACGAATTCCTGTTCTTGAGGCAATCCACTCATCTGATGTTTCTACCAGTTGAGTTAACTCTTGGTTGTGTAAACAAGTTGCTGGGACTGCTGAACCACTGCCTGTAATTGCTATACCACCGTTAAAAAAATTTTGCACTTCTTTTTTTCCTCAATTGTCAATTGTCATTTGTAAATTGTCAGTTGTCTTGTTTGTAAGCATTAATAACGAGTACCAATGACAATCCCAATTTTAGATTTGAGATCAAGAACAATAGATTTATAAAAGTAATTATGAATCTAAAATCCGCGATCTAAAATTGGATGACAAGTGACAAATGGCTGTTAGCGGAGGATCTCTACTTTTGAGAAGTAATAGTTAACTACTTTCATTTTGGAGAATTTGATATTGGGATTGAAGTCTTTCTAACACCTGATTATCTACGGCTTCTTTAGCCATGCGAATGGCACTAAAAATAGATGGTGCTTGGGAACTACCATGACCAATAAAACAAATACCACTGACACCTAAAAGCAAAGCACCTCCATGTTCAGCGTGATCCATGCGCTGTTTAACGCGTTTTAAGTTGGGTTTTAAAATCGCTGTACCGATTTGACCGTGTATCCCTTGGGGTAATTCCTCTCGGAGAATTTGCAGAATTACTCCGCCAACTGCTTCGGCAAATTTTAATAAAATATTACCCACAAAGCCGTCGCAAACAATCACATCAAATTCACCGGACAATACATCACGCCCTTCAGCATTACCAGTAAAATTAATTTGAGTATTTTCCCGTAACAATTGGTGGGCGCGAAGAACTACTTCGTTACCTTTAGTATCTTCTTCGCCAATATTCAATAAACCTATTTTGGGATTTTCTGTTCCCAAAACATACTGACTGTAAATTGAACCCATGACTGCAAACTGCTCTAAAAACTTAGGGCGACAGTCTACATTAGCACCGACATCCAGGATCATTACTGGCTTGCCTGCTTTGATGGTGGGGAATACTGTGCCAATTGCTGGGCGGTCAATTCCCGGTAATCTTCCTAAGCGTAGCAAAGCTGAGGCCATGGCTGCCCCAGAGTGTCCAGCAGAAAATACAGCATCTGCTTGTTGATTTTTAACTAAATCCATCGCTATGTTGATGGAAGATTTCCGCTTGCGTCTAACTGCGTTGAGAGGATCTTCATCCATAGCGATCGTTTCCTCGGCAGGAACAATCTCCAAATCCGCCATAGTTGTCTTTGGCGGCATTACAGCCTCAATTTGTTGGGGATCTCCAACCAATAATATTTTGACACCCAATTCCTCTCGCGCCCGCAGTGCGCCGGCGACGATTTCAGCGGGTGCATGATCTCCCCCCATTGCGTCAATTGCGATCCTTACACCAGTCGATCCCATTGCTCAGAGCTTATAGAAACCTTACAAATTTTATCAGATTGCAATACTTAAAAATTTAAAATTCTCAAAAAAGCATAAGAAAATCTACTTTTTCTGCAACTAAAAGAATTCAGGAGCTTGCATTAATTGAAATATAACGATACCTAATTAAGCATATAGGTATTTTGAATAGGACTGACAACGGTAAGGCTAAAGCTTTTTTATGCTCTTTTACCGTTCACCGGAAAATATGTGAATGAACTACCCCTTACTAATTACTATAAAGGCGTTTTTTAGATGATAATAAACTGAAATTATAGCAGACCAAACAACAAAGATGAGTTTTACAGTCCCCAGTAACTACAATTTTTTAGGCAGATTTTACCGACTGGCAAGCATCAGCGTGCTTGCAAATATGATGGTTCCTTTGGCTGGTTTGGTAGATATTGCTTTTTTAGGGCATTTAACAGATATTCGACATTTAGCAGGAGTGATTTTAGCAACTATTCTCTTTGATTATCTTTATCGAGTCTTAAAATTCATGCGTTCTAGCACCAATGCTATAACGGCTCAAGCTGTTGGTAAAAATGATGATAAAGCAGTAGTTTTAGCTGGTTTACGGAGTGGTTTAATTGCTTTACTAGTGGGTTTAATTATTGTTTTATTGCAATATCCTTTACAAAAAATTGGTTTTTTCATTTTGAGTGGTTCTTCAGATATTGAATCTGCTGGAGTTGATTATTTTTATGCGCGAATTTGGGGCGCACCTGCTGTCCTCCTCAATTTTGTTTTATTTGGTTGGTTTTTAGGTAGAGAAATGAATTGGGTGATGCTATTAATGTCAATTGTCGGTAATGGTTCTAATGTATTGTTAGATTATCTGATGATTTCTAAATGGGGTTGGGCAAGTGCAGGCGCAGGGTTAGCAACAGCATTAAGCCAGTATTTAGCTTTAATCGTGGGTTTAATATGGATGTTTTTTACTATTCCTTGGCAAGCTGTACCAGTAGCCATTCAAGAATTATTTGATTGGGTAGCTTTAAAGGAAACTTTTGCGTTAAAAGGTAATATTTTGATTCGGTTTTTAGTATTAATTTCTGTCTATTCTATTTTTACTAATTTAAGTGCAACCATGGGAACAACTGTTTTAGCTCAAAATGGTTTATTACTCCAAATTGCTCTTTTGAGTCAGTTTACAATTCAAGGGGTAGGAGTAACAATGCAAACCCTGACAGCGAATTTTAAAAGCAAAGGTAATACTCAACAGATCATCCCTTTATTAATAGTTTCTTTAGTGACTAGTGTGGTGATTGCATTAGGTTTTGCCGGGACATCTATTTTCTTCCCTGATCAGGTATTTGGATTATTAACTAATCACACAGAAGTGAATCAAGAGATTAATCAATATACCATTTGGTTACTGCCTATTTTAGTAATTACTGCCATTACTTTTATGCTAGAAGGTTATTTTATTGGCTTAAAGGAAGGGGCAACTTTACGTAATACGGTATTATTATCTTTTGTAGTGGGTTTTATACCCTTACTAATTGCAGCTTGGTATTTTCATAATAATCATTTATTGTGGTCTACTTTATTGTCTTACATGACAAGTAATATGATTTTATTAGGTGTATCTGTACCCCAAACATTTAAAGATAAAAGTTTAGAAAATCAGCCATTAATTTCCAGTTGATATAAGACTCCCATTTGTTTTCTCAGATCCCCGACTTCTCGAAGAAGTCGGGGATCTTGTCTTGTCCAGATTAGAGGAAATTAAATTAACTCAAAACCCAGCTAACCAGTGTTCTCACACCAAAACCAGTTGCACCGGCACCATTGTAGCCATGTTCCTTATCAGCCCAAACTGGCCCGGCAATATCTAAATGCGCCCAAGGAGTATCCTTAACAAACTGCTTCAGGAACAAAGCCGCAGTAATAGAACCGCCATAACGGGGTCCGGTATTTTTCATGTCGGCAATACCAGATTTAAGTCCGTCAAAATATTTGTCTTCCATTGGCATCCGCCAAATTTTCTCACCAGCACTATCAGCGGCTGTTTGCAGTTGGGAAGCCACCGCATCATCTGGTGTAAATAAACCAGCGATATCTTCACCCAAAGCTACCACACAAGCACCTGTAAGAGTAGCTAAATCAACGATCGCATCTACACCCAATTTATCAGCATAGACCAAGGCATCAGCTAAGGTTAAACGCCCTTCTGCATCGGTATTGTTAACTTCGATGGTTTTGCCATTTGATGCGGTTAAGATGTCTCCAGGGTGCATAGCCTTACCGCTAATCATGTTTTCGGTGACGGCGGAGATAAAGTGAACTTCTACATCTGGCTTGAGTTGTCCAATGGCTTTAGCTGCGCCCAAAGTTGCCGCTGCACCACCCATATCCATTTTCATGGTTTCAATGCCGCTACCAGCCCCTTTAATGTTCAAACCACCGGAATCAAAAGTTACACCTTTACCGATAATTGCCAGTTTTCGTCTCGGTGTGGTGGCTGGTTTATAGATGAGGTGAATGAATTTTGGTGGTAAATCAGAAGCTTGGGCAACTCCCAAAAATGCTCCCATACCGAGGTTTTCACATTCTTCCTGTTCGAGAATTTCCAGTTCTAACCCGTGTTCGTGAGCGATCGCTTGAGCAGTTTCTGCCATAGTGATAGATGTAACCGCGTTAGCTGGGGCTGCTACTAACTGTCTTGCCAAAATCACACCAGAAACAATTTGATTAGCACGGGCAATAGCAGCTTCTTGTCCTGCTAAACCAAGTAAATCAATAGTTTCGATCTGGGGATTTTTATCTTCTGGCTCAGATTTAAAGCGAATATCTTGGTAAAGTGCTAATTCTATGCCTTCAGTCAATGCTTGGGCTGTGGCGGCTGGATCATTGTTCCACAATGGTAAACTGATTCCCAGGGTTTTGGTTTTTTGCTTTTTGGCGGTTCGGGCTACAGTAGCCGCAACCCGGCGTAAATTTTCTAATTTCAGCGCGTCTGGTTTCCCTAAACCCACCAAAATCAGCTTCCGCACGGCATGAGTCGCACCTAAGCGAATAACAATAGTGCTATTTACCTTACCTGTAAATTCTTCTTCGGCAATAACTTCTTGGACAATTCCCGCACATTTATCATTTAAGCTGGCAAGATCACCAGTTAACTCTACTGCGTCTTCAAATAAGCCAATGGCTAAAGTATCACCAGTCCAATCTAATAATGCTGTATTTGTAGGTTGAATCGTCATTTTTGTAAGTTCTGTTGATCTTCCGTCATGTACCAGTATTGCTCAAATTTTCTGAATCATGGGCGTTTGACGCAACGTCTTGACAATCTGGTAGAATTAGAAACAGTTTACAAGTTTTATCTGTTTTTTAGAAATCTGCTACTTGTAAAAATTATTAATATGTCTAAAGATACAAATCAACCCCAACTACCACCAACTAGTGCCATTGAGAGTGTAACTAATGTTGCATTTGAAAATTGGTTTGAATATCCAGTTAGGGCGCAACCTCACCATACTGACTACGCAGGTATTGTTTGGCATGGCACTTATTTGACCTGGATGGAAGAAGCACGGGTAGAATGCTTGCGTTCTATTGGCATTGAATTTGCTGATTTAGTGGCGTTAGGTTGTGATTTGCCTGTAGTGGAGTTGTCAATCCGTTATCATCGGTCGGTGCAGTTAGGGATGTCAGTCTTAGTAAAAACACGGATGGCTGAGGTGACTGGAGTGCGAATGAACTGGGACTATACCCTTGTTTCTCCTGATGGTCAGGATTTATACATTACTGCTCAGGTGACGTTAGTGGCTTTAGATCGGGAAAAGGGTAAAATTATGCGGCAGTTACCACCCGCGTTTCAAGATGCTTTAGCGAAAATTTCTGGATCTCGGAAGATTGGGTAATTATTAAAAATGAAAAATTAGATTTTTTAGGGCAATATCCAGGTTGAAATTGCCCTAAATTATCTACTTTTGTCTATCTAACCAAGTGACTAAATCAGATATTGCTGAAAAGTCTAAAAACTCTTCTCCTAATATTTCTAATTGTTCAGTGGATAATAAGCGCATCTTTTCAATTATTGGTAAAGATATTTCACCAAACCGCCGATTTAATTGACGATTCAAGAAACGAAAAGCTTCTTTTTGTTCTCCTTTTATTTCTCCCTTTTGCAAAATATCCTGATAAATTACAGATTCTTGCATAATATCCTCGCTCAATAATTGACGAATTAGATTTTTCTCGAATCGCAAACCTGCTAAAATCTCTTTTTACAAACATTATCAAAACTCACAATTTACACCCTTTGGGTAATGGTTACAATTCTGACTATCACCCAAGGATGATTTTGGGTAACAACTGGTTTTATCATGGTGAATGTCTCCTTATTTTAGGAAGCCGGAAGTCAGCAGGAAGCCTCGGAAACTCATTTGCTGGCTTCTGACAATATTTGTAGTTTTGTTGATGGGTTTCCATAGCCTCTATCATAATAATTGTCACTTTTTCACTGGCGTTTGGGAGAAAGTTTGAGCAAATTGGCTGATTTGCTGCCAAATATCTTGGGGAGTAATACCGAAACCAAAGTATAATAACATGACAACACTGGCAGAGATAATGGCCGTTTTAATCGTGGTTTTAATTAGTTTCCAGAGAATGATAAAAACTATCCAAGCTACTAATAAGTTGACACTCCCCGCTCTAAAGAGACGGGGATTCTTTGTTCAAAGATATGACTTGCTCGCCCAGGATTTCTCCAGCACAAGTAGAGGTCTTA
>NZ_LJOQ01000107.1:0-15086 GCF_001672255.1 Anabaena sp. AL09 | reverse complement strand
TAAGACCTCTACTTGTGCTGGAGAAATCCTGGGCGAGCAAGTCATATCTTTGAACAAAGAATCCCCGTCTCTTTAGAGCGGGGAGTGTCAAGATCTTAATTTTTATGATATCAAACAAATTAAGCGAGTTCGTTTAGTCCGTCGGGCTGATGGATATTATGCTCAATTTGCAATTGATGTCAAAATTAGAATTGAATCTCAACCAACGAATCAAATAGTTGGCTTAGATGTGGGCTTAAAATATTTCATTGCTGATTCAAAAGGTAATGTGGAATCTGCTCCACAATTCTATAGAAAGTCAGAAAAACAGTTAAGTCGAGCTAATCGTCAGAAATCTAAGAAGTTTGACAGAGATAAGAAAAAAGCTAAACAACCACAATCCAAGAACTATTTAAAAGCTAAAAATAGGTATGCCCGTAAACATTTAAGAGTAAGTAGGCAGCGAAAAGAATATTGCAAGAGATTAGCATATTCCGTGATCCAATCTAACGATTTGGTAGCTTACGAAGACTTAAATATTAAAGGCATGGTAAGAAACCGACATTTAGCCAAATCAATTTCTGATGCTGGCTGGGCAACTTTTCGGCAATGGTTAGAATATTTTGGGCATAAATATGGGAAAATAACGGTTGCCGTCCCTCCCCGTAATACTTCTCAAAATTGTGCTAATTGTGGTCAAGAAGTGAAAAAATCCCTGTCAACCAGAACCCATAATTGTCATCATTGTGGATTCGTGGAAGATAGAGATATTAATGCCAGTATCAATATCCTAAGATTAGGATTAACTACGGTAGGGCATACCGGAAGCTACGCTACAGGAGATTTGCCCTCTTGGGCGATTGGTGCAAACCTGTCGTCTAACGGCGAGTCTGTGAATGTAGAATCCCCGCGTCTTTAGACCGGGGAGTGTCAAGCCAAAAGAAGACTTAACAGAGGAAAAGCCGATAATATGCACTTGAGTGAAATTACCCATCCTAACCAGTTGCATGGTTTGTCAATTCGGCAGTTAGAACAAATTGCCCGGCAAATTCGTGAGAAGCACCTACAAACCGTAGCAGCCTTTGGAGGGCATTTGGGTCCGGGTTTGGGCGTTGTCGAATTAACACTGGGGCTTTATCAAACCTTAGATTTAGATCGGGATAAGGTTACATGGGACGTAGGACATCAAGCTTATCCCCACAAATTAATTACCGGACGCTACAGTAATTTCGACACTCTTCGCCAAAAAGATGGCGTTGCAGGTTATCTTAAACGCGGCGAGAACAAATTTGATCATTTTGGGGCAGGACACGCTTCTACAAGTATTTCGGCCGCCCTGGGAATGGCTTTAGCCCGCGACTTAAAAGGGGAAAAATTTAAAACCGTTGCAGTGATTGGTGATGGGGCTTTAACTGGAGGCATGGCGCTAGAAGCGATTAACCACGCGGGACACTTACCCAAAACTAATCTCCTCGTGGTTCTCAATGATAACGAGATGTCCATTTCTCCCAATGTGGGGGCGATTCCTCGTTATCTGAATAAAATGCGTCTGAGTGCGCCGGTGCAGTTTCTCTCAGATGGAATTGAGGAACAGTTAAAACATCTGCCTTTTGTGGGTGAATCGCTTTCCCCAGAACTGGAACGCATCAAAGAAGGTATGAAGCGGTTAGCAGTTCCCAAAGTCGGCGCTGTTTTTGAAGAATTGGGCTTTACCTACATGGGGCCAGTTGATGGCCATAATTTAGAAGAATTAATTGCCACATTCCAACAGGCACATCAAATTACTGGTCCTGTTTTGGTTCACGTAGTGACAACTAAGGGTAAGGGCTATGAACTGGCGGAAAAAGATCAAGTAGGCTACCATGCCCAAACTCCCTTTAATTTAACCACTGGGAAAGCGATTCCTTCCAACAAACCTAAACCCCCCGCTTACGCTAAGGTCTTTTCTCATACTTTAGTGACACTGGCGGCACAAAATCCTAAAATTGTCGGCATCACAGCCGCAATGGCGACTGGTACAGGTTTAGATAAACTACAAGCTAAATTGCCTAACCAGTATATTGATGTGGGTATTGCTGAACAACACGCTATTACCTTGGCTGCGGGTTTAGCCTGTGAAGGTATGCGTCCTGTTGCTGCTATTTACTCGACTTTCTTACAACGCGCCTTTGACCAAATTATTCATGATGTTTGCATTCAAAATCTACCTGTATTCTTCTGTTTAGATCGGGCGGGGATTGTTGGTGCTGATGGTCCGACTCACCAAGGTATGTATGATATCGCTTATCTGCGTTGTATTCCGAATATGGTGGTAATGGCTCCCAAGGATGAGGCGGAATTACAACGGATGGTTGTGACTGGGATTAATTACACTGATGGACCGATTTCTATGCGTTTCCCCCGTGGTAATGGTCACGGTGTCCCCTTAATGGAGGAAGGTTGGGAAGCTTTGGAAATCGGGAAGGGGGAAATTCTCCGTCAAGGGGATGATGTGTTAATTGTGGGCTATGGTACAATGGTTTACCCGGCAATGCAAGCGGCGGAAATTCTCAGCGAACATGGGATTGAAGCAACTGTGATTAATGCCCGTTTTGTTAAGCCTTTGGATACTGAGTTGATTTTACCTTTGGCTAAACAAATTGGTCGGGTTGTGACTTTGGAAGAAGGTTGTTTAATGGGTGGTTTTGGTTCTGCGGTGGCTGAGGCTTTACTTGATGCTGATATTGTTGTCCCTGTGAAGCGGATTGGTGTTCCTGATATTTTGGTAGATCATGCTACACCTGATCAATCTTTTGCGGAGTTAGGTTTGAGTAGTCCTCAAATTGCGGAAACTGTTTTACAGGCTTTTTTTAAGAAACAGGCTGCTGCTTTGGTCTAGTTGATTTTTTGTCTGAATCAGGATTTACGGGATTTCAGGATTTTTCTGTATCCTGTTTATCCTGGTTCTTAATATTTCCAGAATTATTGACCGCAGATGAACGCCGATAAACGCAGATAAATATGGATGATTATTTTTTTGTGCAGTTTCACATAAAATTGGGATTAAATATATTGGTAATTTTTCATAATTATGAAGTTGCTAAACAATCGTTATCAGGTTATTCAGGTTTTAGGTGCAGGAGGTTTTGGTGAAACTTTTCTCGCTGAAGATACCTATATGCCTTCCCGTCGTCGTTGTGTGATTAAGCAACTTAAACCTATTAGCAATGACTCCAAAACTTATCAAGTAATTCAACAACGGTTTGAGAGGGAAGCAGCGACGTTGGAGTATTTGGGGGAAGCTAATGACCAAATTCCCCAACTTTATGCTTATTTCTCGGAAAATGGTCTCTTTTATCTGGTGCAAGAATGGGTGCATGGTCACACTTTGACTAATGTGATTCAATCTCAAGGACAATTACAGGAAAATACTGTTAGAGAAATTCTGTTAAGTTTGCTGTCTGTGTTGGATTATGTTCACAGTAAAGGGATTATTCATCGAGATATTAAACCAGATAATATTATTTTGCGGGAAATAGATAATAAACCAGTTTTAATTGATTTCGGTGCGGTTAAGGAAACTATTCGGACTACTATTAATGCTGCTGGACATCCTACTCAGTCTCTAGTGATTGGGACTCCTGGTTTTATGCCTAGTGAACAAGCTATTGGTCGTCCGGTTTATGCTACTGATATTTATAGTTTGGGTTTAACGGCTATTTATTTACTTACGGGTAAATATCCTCAAGAATTAGAAACTCATCCTCACACGGGACAGGTTATTTGGCAACAATTCGCTGGGGGGATTTCTCCCCAATTAGTAATGCTACTAACTCAAGCAATTGAACCACGTCCAGGCGATCGCTTTACTACTGCGAATAAAATGTTATATGCTTTAAACTCTGGGATTTCTATTTCTCCACAGGTTAATCATACTACTCAAACAGCAGCGACAATTCATCTCACTCCTGCCGCACTAAATCAACCTATATCTTCACTCTCTCAAAATCCCGTGGTTAAAACTGGGAATAATCAGCAAATTTGGCAAAAACCAGCGGTGATTATTGGTAGCGTTATGATGGGAAGTTTAATTGGTGCAATGGCTATTTCTAGCATAAACCGACCACAAACCACAAATTCCATTGTCACTAATTCCAACATCACAGAAACACCAACCCCAACACCAACACCAACACCAACATCAATCCTAACACCAACACCAATACCAACAACTGTAAATACTCCCATTTCTGAAGCAACTGTATCTCCGACCCCTTCAATATTACCTGAACCCACAGAGACAATTCCTGAAAATACTCCTACTCCTTCCATAGAATCAACTCCACAACCAGAAATAAAAAATGAACAGGAACAAACGTCTGTAGTTCCTACAACTGAACCAACTTTAACTATTGAAGAAACAGGAAAGAAGAAAAGAAAGGGAAAACGTGATCAAGTAGTTACTAATACTAGGGAAACTGTACCAGCATTTCCTACAGGTACATCAAGAAGTAGTGTAGAAGAAACGCTAGGTAAACCAAAGAAAGATTTAAGAGGATTATGGGGAAATACCCGCGCTGTTACTTATAAAGTTGTTCCTGACAAAATTGATTTAGGCTACTTATTTGACAAGAAAACTGGAACTCTCAAACAAACAGAAGCAGCTTTTGCATCATCTGTAGAACCTGAAGTTATGCAGACAACTCTCAATGGTTTATTGAATGGAGAAGCTACAGCAGAAATTAAACAAGGACTGCAACAAGTTCAACAACGACAAACAGATAATTTCACTTTTAGTAAGGGTGGGGTAAAAGGTCAAATAGTTCGACAAAGTTGTGATTTTATCTATATTAGTATTTGGGATGCTGATTTACATGATTTTGTGAATCCAGCAGATGCAAAACAGTGTTAGAGGAATAGGAGCGAGAATGAACCTTATCACCAAAAGTCTGAAAAGAGGCAATTTCATTAATACATATAATCGTAAATTTGTCCAGTATATAAGTTCTCTCTATTATGTACTTCGTTTTAAAAACTTACCAATATCCCCATTATATAAATGAATTATAGAAACAATCATTTGTTTAATTTTCAAAGGATTATTATTACAGAAATTACATAAATCATCCTTTTCTTGATCAGTTCCCCATAGTGGTTGTGATTCTATCAGAGACAAGGCTATTTCTGAGGAATTAGACAACTTTAAACAACGTACTGATGATAGCCAATATTCTAAAAAGGTGAATTCTTGATGTTGTTCTCGACTGGTGAAAATCACACAACTTTGATGATGAGTTTCGGCAATTATTTTGATGAATTGCATATATTTCAGATGATCAATATCTACATTATCCAAAATAATCAGACAACGATGGGTACGCAAATAATAGATAATTTGATTAATATTGAGTTTGTTTTCTTTATCATGGGAGAATAAAGATAGCAAGTTAGTCATCATACTATCAAAACATAGATCTGTCGGTACTGAACGCCAAATAACGTAATTAAATTGATCATGAATTTGTTTTGCTAGTTGAGTAGCTAAGGTTGTTTTCCCAACTCCACCTATACCGAATAATCCTAGTAAGCGACAACCATCTTGTAAAATCCATGACTGCAATTGTGTCAGTTCTTGGCTATATCCGTAAAATGCTGAAATATCAATTGCAGTTCCCCAGTCTAGGAATTGATTTAAATTTGGTTTTTTTTTGCGTATTTGTGCGTATGCGGGGGGGGGGAAATATTACTTCGACACTGGTAGTAATTTCTTGCCAATCTAGATTTAATCGCCGACATAGTTCTTCAAAGCTTGCATAACTAACAGGTTTACCAGTCAGGAAATTGCTAATTGTAGTTAAAGACAATCCGGTATCATAAGCTAAAGCTCTTTGGTTGGGGTAGCCATTAACTCCAAGTGCCATATTAACCTGTTGAATACGGTCATTGCTTACCTTAATTGACTTTGACATAATGTTAAATAATTTACTTTTTCAAGCAGATTTGACTAAATTTCAGATGTTATGAGTCATATCTTCTCATACTTTAGATAGATGACAATGGTTGTTTTGTTTTTTGGTGTCAAAATTAGCTCTCAAGTCAGATGAAGTCAGATGAAGTCAGTACGGAAGTTGGGACAGGGTTTGGTAGATTGGGGAAATGCTAAGTAAACTAAAAGAGTGTATCATGAAAAACTTCAAAACTGTACCAAACCATACATCTAAACTCCATTTTCCTTGGGAAACAATCAATTATCCAGATTCATTGACTAATTTCCTGGAAAATGGCGGATTGGTGGGTGATTCTCAATTTAGATTGACTCCCAAGACAGACAAGGTTTCGCAAATCACGACATCAGTTGTTGTTGATAGTTATCATGTCAGTAAGCATGGACAAGTTTCTACTTTAGACAGTGGATTTGTAGATATACAAAAGCAGAAAAGTACAGATAATATCATTCCTTTCTTCGTAACTAATTCACTCGATAACAATATAGATAATAGCCCTTTCTTTACAGCAAACATAGGGTTAAAAAAATCTACCCTCTTCAATCATAACGACAGTGAATTAGAACAGTATCAGCCTATTCATGCTGTGGTGAGCAGTAATCTTGGTAATCATGTTGAGAGTACAGCAGATACAGTTATTAGTAGAACTATTGTTGAGGTTTCTAAAAATCCAGAAACACAGTTAGATGAAACCAAAGTTAAGGATAATCTGAAGGTTATTTTTGCTGATACTCTTCAGAATAACAGCGAATTGGACTTGTTGGATATCTATGGAATAGTAGATCAAGCCTTACGGGATAGCTATGACTATCTTAGCAAGTTCCGTTTTGATCCTGAGTACAGCCAGAAGTTAGAGACAGCTTTTGGTACTGATTTTAATCGGGAAGTAGCAGATAAATTATTTAATAGTTTTGCTGACAGGAATTTTACTAATATTCCCACTATCAAGATTGTCAATCGTGGTGCGATTGCTGGGGGAAATGGGGCTTTTTCTGACAATACACAAAAAGTTTATTTGGCTGTAGAATTTATTAACAAATATGCTAGTAATACCGCTAGAATTACTGATGTATTAATAGAAGAAATTGGGCATTTTGTTGATTCTCAGATTAATGAGATTGATGCAACTGGGGATGAGGGGGATATTTTTTCGGAACTGGTGTTGGGGAATACGCTTAGTGATGAGGCATTGAAGGCTTTAAAAGCAGAAAATGATAAGGTTACTGTTGTTCGGGGGAATAATGAAGAAATTGGGATTGAAGAAAATACTGATAACATCAGAGTTGGAACATGGAATATATTAAGAAATGAAGGGACTAACACACCAGGAATTACTGAAAATACTCATATAGGACGAATAAAAAAGATAGCCGAGATAGGTTGTGACAGTAATATAGATATAATTTGTATACAGGAGTTTAACTCCTCAATCTTGCTTAATCTGAGTGGAACAAACCGTACTCTAGCCACAAAACTAGGTGTTGATAATGCACTAGATAAGCTAGATGGTTTAATTGATCAAAAAATAGCAGGATATAACTTTAAATTTGTCATACCAGAAATTCCTTTTGACCCTTATAATAATCAGACATATAAAGACAATGCTTTTTCAGTAACTGATGGTTATGCTGATAAGTCGGGATACCTTGTTTTATACAATAACAATATAACAAACGTATCATCGACTGGAAGCACACTCTCATACTCATCAAGTCCAACATTCTATCAAAGTCTTGATCAATGGAAAGTAAAGACTGTAATAGGTGGTACGTCCGGTACAGACTATCTCGCAGCAGATGCCGATAAATTATTCCGTCCTCCCATTACATTTACAGCAACAAAAGGGAGTAAAACTTACAATTTTTTTACTTGGCATAATGAGTATATGAAAAGTGGCTCACAACTGCCAAATACTTACAAAACAACACTTCCCAGAACTACATTTAGTTATTTTGATACATTACTAAAAAACGATACAAAAACCAATTCCATAATACTTGGAGATTTTAATATTGGTCAACAATCGAAAAATTTACTTTGGGATATTCAACAGAATACTACAGGTGAGACAAGGAATCGTTTTATTGGCTATAAGGGTTGGCAAGAAAACAATGACATTGTAATGACAAATGCTCAAAATGCAGTCATTAAGCCGTTCACCAATTTAACTTACCAAAACAAAACCATAAAATGGACAGATTTGCAAAGCGATTCTCATTATCCAATATTCGCAGAAATTCAATTTTCTGGAGGACAAAATAATACTCCAATAGAAGAATATACTTACGTAACTAAGAACCGAAAAAGACTAAAATTAACAAAAACAATAACACCACTACCGCTTCAATTATCATTAGATAATCCCGAAAATCTCCAAAATATCAATCTCGAACAAAGCACTGACGATCAAGATTGGTTTATCAGTTACGATTATGACGGTATATCTCAACCACTATTATTTGTTGATGATGGAAATATAGATTTCTTAAATGCTAATGGACAATCTTTATTAGGTAGCGATGGAAAACTTACAGGTGATGCTGGAAATATAAACAAAATTAAAATCACTAAGATATCACCAACTAGTAAAAAAGCTCCTGTAATTTATGCTTCCGTAGGTAATAACCAAGCATCTGCTTTATTTACAGGTGAAATTGAGCTTGATGCAAATAATCTCGAAGCAAGCATTTCTGAATTAGGAAATGATAGCGATCCTGATTTTGAAATAGGTGGATTTGAGGTAACATTTACTGATTTAGCAATCGTTGATGATCATCTTGAACTACAAGGTAAAGTGAAACTCCCTGAGCAACTTGGGGGTTTAGAAGTCAGTGTGGAAGTTGACGAAAAACAGGGAACAAATAATAAGATTATTATTGGTTATCCAGGAGAAGAAGTTAAAGTTAATGAATCACAGACAATTACTATTGGAGACTATGGAATTGCTGTAACAGGTGGGTCATTAAAACTACCAGGAACAAGAAAATTTAATGCTTTAGGTTTAATAGAAATTCAAACTAAAGACGCTGCTTTAGACTTTAACTTTCAGGAATCAGAAGCAACAATTACAGGTGAGTTTATCGTTCCTAGTCTTAAAGACGCAACCTTAAATCTGAAAGACGGAAACTATATTAAAGTCAAAAAGGTAAATGATGCACTTCAGTTTGCTATGACTGCGGATTTTTCTGTCAGTGATATAAATATCTATGGCGACTGGAAACTTACAAATATTAAGGTCAGTGTTAATAAAACCTATGGACAATCCATCACAGACGTTAAAGTTATAGGTTCTACAACGCTACATTATGGTCTTAATAAAACGGCTGGACTAGAAGTTTCTTTTGCTGATGGTCGCCTTAAGAACCTCACAGGTAGTAATATTAATTTTGATTTTTTTGGGACGAATGTAAATCTTAATAAAATAGAATATACTCCTGACCGAAATCTTACTGATACAATCCTATGGGACCCAGAACTTAAAGCCCAAGGTAGTATCATCCTTCCACAAGCATTAGGAAATGCCACTGTAGATATAACTGGTTCAAATTACTTAGTTGTTAATAATGATGGAATTGACTTAACTGGTCTTAGATTTACAATTCCTAATTTTGATAAAAATCTTTTGGGTTTAGGAAAACTGCGAGCAATAGGTACAAATATTACACTTGAATACGCCAAAGTATTAGATAAAGACGGCAAAACCGTTTTAGAAAAATACTTTAAAATTCAAGGTAAATTGGTACTTCCCAATTTTTACAATTTAACCGCTGATTTTAGTGGCTCAAACTATATCAAAATCAGCAACAACTCTGTTAATCCAGTGGAAGTTGTTGGAACATTCTCAGCAAGCAATATCGACATAGCACCAGGATGGAAAATCAAATATGCAGAATTGGGGATTGATACAACAAATAAAAGAGTAACGGCTAGAGGTACTTTAATAATCCCCAGTAATATTGAGATTGGGGCTGATGTTATTTTCGACAGTGGTGTATTAACTTATGCTGATATTAAAGCAGATCGCCTTAATAAACCTATTGGTACGACAGGAGCATTTCTTCAAAGCATAGAAGGACAATATAAGGGAGGAAACACCTCTGCATTTACAGGTAAAGTTGGTATAACAGCAGGCGCTCAAATTAACTTAAATCTACCATCTTGGGCTGGTGGTAATAAGCGTGGCTCACTGGTTGAGTTAAATGCAAGTGCCACAATTACTAGCAGCAATCTCACAGCAAATGGCGACATTACCGTTCTTGGTGGTTTGATGAGAGGCACGGCTAATGCTGAAGTCAATTGGGATAAAGGTTATTTGTGGGCATCATCTTATTTCAATATCTTAGATGGACTCATCACTACAAAAACTCAGTTCCTGGCTACCTCCAACTTAAACCTTTATATGTTCGGTGAAGCCAATGTCAATATTCCTAGTTTTGTGCCATTCATAGGTGGAACAAATCTAGGTTCTGGTGAGGTTTATGTTGAGTACACAAATGATAACAACTTGAGCAATGACTATGTTGCGGCCTGGGGAATAGCATTTAAGGGTACATGGTTGGAATCTACAATAGGTATTAAGGTTTGTTTTGATGGGAAGTGGCAGGTAATCCATTCTCAAGAGGCAAGAACTATCGGTCAATATGCAACAACCAAAATCAAGACCCTGCATGATAGTTTGAATGCTCCAGCCGAGAAAGAACCTCAACACCAAATAGGCGATACAATCAGGGATACTCCTATTATTAGTGGTAAAAATATAGCTGGCACTGATGGCAATGATACTCTGCATGGAGAAAATACACCTGACACCATCTATGGCAAAAAAGGTAATGATCTTTTATTTGGCGAAGGTGGTAATGACACCCTTTCTGGTGATGATGGTCATGATATGGTTTATGGTGGAACTGGCAATGACGACCTTTATGGAGACGGTGATAATGACCTCCTTTTCGGTGATGATGGTCATGATAGGCTTTTTGGTGGAATTGGCAATGACCTCCTTTATGGCGATGGCGGCACACAGACACAGGTTCTGAGGTTAGATGGCGTTGATGATTATGTATCTGTTGTTCATAGTACCTCTTTAAATATTAGTCAACAAATAACCATAGAAGCATGGGTCAAATTAGCCAATTCTGCTCTAGATCAAAAAATTATCGGCAAAACCCCCGTCGGCTCAGGCTATCTTCTTGGTGTAGGGAATGGCAAACTATATCCAGAATTTTGGGATTGTCAAGGAAATCGGAATGCTTTCCAAGAAGGACAAATCGCTTCTAACCAGTGGACTCACATCGCTGTCACCTGGAAACAAGGTGAGAACATGATTGGTTATATTAACGGAATAGAAGTTGGCAAAACGAGAGCAAGTTCTAATCCCCTTGGTACCAATAACAGAAATTTACGCATGGGAGTAGCACCCTGGGATCTTAATGCATTTAAAGTCAATGGTGCCATTGATGAAGTCCGCATTTGGAATGTAGCTCGTAGCGCCACGGACATTAGTAATAACCTGAAGAAAAGTTTGCTGGGAACAGAAGCGGGGTTAGTCGGTTACTGGAATATTGATAATGCTACTGGCAACACCATCAAAGATTTAACAGCCTATGGCAATGCTGGTACCGTCTTTGGACAGGGCAATAATCTTGATACTGAAACCGTTGAAATTATAATTATTGGAGGAAATGACATACTAGATGGTGGTGCAGGTAATGATACCCTCAATGGTGGTGAGGGTTATGACAGAGTTATAACGTCACAAGCAATGGCGATGAAGGAACAGATACCTTGATAGGAGTGGAACGAATCAACTTTGCTGCTAATGGTGGCTATTATGATGTGCTAACAGGAGGTAGTGGTAATGATTCTCTCACCGGAAGTAACGTGTGGTCTTTTATCTGTGGTGGGGATGGTAATGATACCCTAAGTGGTGGGGATGGTAATGATACCCTAAGTGGTGGCGCTGGTAATGACTATCTTAATGGTGGATGGGGTGAAGATAGTGCAGACTACTCAAGTGCAACACAAGGTATCAATGTCACACTTGGAGGGTACGGCTTTGCTACGAATGATGGTTTCGGTTATCAAGATGTCCTTAGGGGAATTGAACACATTACTGGTAGTCAATACAACGATATTATTGTTGGTGATGACTATTGGAATAACACCCTCAATGGTGGTGCAGGTAATGACTATCTTAATGGTCTTGGTGGCAGTGACACCCTCAATGGTGGTGCGGGTTAGATAGGAGTGGAACGAATCAACTTTGCTGCTAATGGTGGCTATTATGATGTGGTAACAGGAGGTAGTGGTAATGATTCTCTCACCGGAAGTTACGTGTGGTCTTTAATCTTTGGTGGGGATGGTAATGATACCCTAAGTGGTGGGGATGGTAATGATACCCTCAATGGTGGGTATGGTAATGATACCCTCAGTGGTAGTGCGGGTAATGACCAGATTTTTGGTGATGTTACTGCTCCCATTTTCACCTATAATGGCAAATTTTACCTTTTGAGTAATGCAGGTAGTTGGACTCAAGCACAAGCGCAAGCGGCTTCTTTAGGTGGTAATCTTGTTACCGTTAATGATGCTGCAGAAAATCAATTTCTAGTTAACACCTTTGGTGGTTCAGAAAATTTATGGATTGGTTTGACAGATGAGGTGACTGAAGGAACATTTAAATGGGCAAATGGAGAAGCTGTTACTTATACCAACTGGGCTCCAGGTGAACCCAATAATCTTGGCAATGAAGACTACGCGGAATTCAATTTTGGTGGTGTAGGAAAGTGGAACGATCGTCCTGACCTTGGTAAATTGCAGAGAGGCATCGTCGAAATTGGCAGTAATGCTTTCAACTATAATAGCGATACCCTCAATGGCGGAGCAGGCAAAGATACTCTTACTGGAGGTCTTGGAGCAGATCGTTTTGACTACCGCAACTTAGCTGATTCCGTTTTCAACAGATTTGATGTGATTACCGACTTCAATGCTACTGCTGGCAATGATTTATTCCTTGTTGCCACTGCCCGCACCGGATTCTCTAATGCCGGATCTGTGGCAACATTGGATACAAATGGAATTGCAGTCAAGTTAACTACTGCTACTTTTACAGCTAACGCTGCTGCTCAATTCTCCTTTGGTAGCCGCAGCTTTGTGGCTATTAATGATGCTACAGCCGGGTTTAGTGCCACTACTGATGCCATCATTGAGGTGACAGATTTAACAGGTACTTTAGGATTCTATCACTTTACCACTACCTTGGTGTAGCTTCTGGTATCCTTTAGGCAAAACACATTGTAGAGACGTTTCATGAAACGTCTCTAGATCAGCATTAAACCATCCTGTAATTGATGCGATATGTCAGGGTTTAGCACTGCTAAACCCCTTAACGGGTGACAAGTTATGTATCACTTCTTTATCAATTTGTCAATAAGGAATTTTTGCGATCGCTCAAATTAGATCATTTCTGAGCAAATTTATCCACCTGAAACTCTCTCTAGTCATCACTCCTGCTCTGATTTTTCCTGTGGAATCGCTTCTCTTGATGATTGTTAAAACGTCGAGCTTATACTAGATTACTCTTAATGATTTACGTGATTCTATTACTTAGAAATAAATATTGAAACTTTATGAAAAATGCTGCCATAACTCCCAAACGCATTTTATTCTTACATCCCAATTTTCCTGCCCAATTTCGTCACCTAGCCACAGCTTTAGCAAAAGATGATAATTATCAAATAGTATTTACTACCAATCGTCAAGAAGGAACAATACCAGGTGTACATAAAGTCATTTATGAACCTTCCCGTCAAGCTGCACCCCAAACTCATCATTATGTCCGCAATTTAGAAAATGCCGTTCTCACCGGACAAGCTGTATATCGAATCGCAGAAAACCTGAAAGCACAGGGTTTTATCCCAGATATAATTTATGGTCATTCTGGTTGGGGTCCAACATTATTTATGAAAGAAGTTTTTCCCAAAGCAGAATTATTGTGTTTCTTTGAATGGTTTTATCATCCTCGCGGTTCTGATGCTGATTTTGATCCTAGTGAACCATTAAATGCAGATGATTTATGTCGAATTCGTGTAAAAAACGCCCCGATTTTGATTGATTTATATAATTGCGATAGAGGTCTTACTCCCACTAATTGGCAACATCAACAATTTCCCCCAGAATATCATAGTAAAATTAATGTTTGTCACGATGGGATAGATACTAATTTTTTTCAACCTCAGCCAGATGCTAAATTAGTTTTACCCCGCATTAATCTTGACCTTTCCCATGTCTCAGAATTAGTCACCTATGTAGGCAGAGGAATGGAACCTTATCGGGGTTTTCCTCAGTTTATGGAAGCAGTGGCATTAATTCAACAACAACGACCAAATTGCCATATTGTAGTTGTGGGAGAAGATAGAGTAGCCTATGGTAAACAGCTTCCTGATGGTAAAACCTATAAACAATTAATGTTAGAAAAACTGGATTTAGATTTATCCAGATTACACTTTACTGGTAGATTACCTTATCATGAATATCTCCAAGTTTTACAAGCATCCTCAGCCCATATTTATTTAACTCGTCCCTTTGTGTTATCCTGGTCAATGCTAGAAGCAATGTCAACAGGATGTTTGTTAATAGCTGCTAATACTCCACCAGTTTTAGAAGTAATTAAAGATGGTAAAAATGGACTTTTAGTAGATTTCTTTTCTCCTGAACAAATAGCAGATAAAGTCAACAAAGTGTTAGACAACTTCCAAGATATGAAAGCTATTCGTGCAGCCGCAAGAAAGACTATAGTAAATAATTATGATTTAGCAAAATTATTGCCACAGCATTTAGATTGGTTGTTAGGGAAGAAAACTTCCGTTAAATCTCATGGGTTTGCAAAAATATAAAAAATAAAATAAATACCCTCATACTTTGACAAACTAACCCCGCAGATATTAAAAAGTGTATTCTGCGTTGGTTAAGTAATATTAGGAAAACTGTTGAGTTGATGTGATATGTAAGGGTTTAGCACTGCTAAACCCCTACCATATATCCCACATTCCGCACCCCAAAATGTTACAGAGGGAAATTACGGAGATGAAAATCAAAGGAAGCATCAAAACAAACAGATAAAGTGAA
>NZ_LJOQ01000106.1:140490-190753 GCF_001672255.1 Anabaena sp. AL09 | reverse complement strand
CTTATTAATTTAGATTAAACCCATGTACACCAATGGTTTTGGATATATTAAAAGGATGTTTGATCATAAGGGGAACGGTAGAACCAATTTTTTTGCACCACCATAATCATCATTGCCAATATTTGTAGTTTTTAGTTTGTCTTTTGGAACTACTATAACTTGCTGTACAAGTGGAGAAGTTCCTGTGATTTTGATTACACCATCACTAGCATCTAGTTTCATTCCATGCCAAATTGGATAATCAAAAGAAATCTTATCAAACAATAATTTATCATTAGGTAATTGCTGAGTTAAATTATATTCTAGTTTTGATTTATTGGGGTTATTAGACTGAGCTTTCACGGCAGGTATCAACCAATTTGATAATATTTGTAATGGATTTTTTTGCTTGATATTACCAGAAATATCATTATTTTTAGTCTTATTAAAATTAATATCAGAAGGTAAGTAACTCGTTTTTTTGTCAGCAATAAACAAATTATTGTCTTTAGCAATCTTGATGGCAATATCTGTAGATAAATTAATTACCTCTTCATCCAAAAGAGAACTAGAGGCAACTACAGCTTTAACCAAATCTTGAAATTTGCTATTTTGTTCAATAGCCTGAAAAATATTTACTCGTTTTTCAAAAGATAATCCATAAAAAAGAGGATTCATAAATACCAACCCCCGCGCGGTTGATTTAAAACTCAATTCTGGTTTTTCATTAATGCCTGTTACAAAGAAATCTATCAATCTAACTTTATCTTTAAAAGTAGCTGCTACAATGGTAGTCTGTTTAGATTTTTGTTCTTGCTGATTTGCACCATTTTTTTTGGTGTGTAATTGAGGAAAAGTTATTCTAACACCATTACTTTCAATAGATTTTGATTGACTTGCTGTTATAACTTGCCCAACTTTTTTATCACTTTCTCCTTTAGGAATATCAGTCACTTTGACTTCAATACCAGAATTGAGGGATCTAAAAATAAACCCCACACCAATAGTAAGTATTAATGCTAGTAAAAATACTACTATTTTAATAGTCCACTTCCGAGAAATGTTAGAATTACTCATATTTATCGCTTATTTCTGATAGATTTACCCAATTTTGAACTCGTGTTTATCTTGACCCACCCTACACCACTTACCTAAACCTGAAAAGCGGAAAAAAGCGGATCGCAAAAAAAAATTACAAACAGACGGAAAAAAGCGGAAATATACGGATAATGTGTGCTATTATTACTTGTGTCGCGTTACATTTTTAGCCATGCAGGTTAACGAACTACTACAACTTGTGGATGAGGCTGTCTATCTCAATACAGGCAAACGTCTCAATGACTTGCAACGTGGAGTTATTGAGGGAACACTAAAGTATCAAAAGTATGCTGATATTGCCGAAAATTGTGGTTGTAGCGCGGGTCATGCAAAAGATGTAGGTTACGAACTTTTAAAAATGTTATCTGATATTTTTGATGAACCAGTTGATAAAAGTAATCTTAAATCAGTTCTAGAACGACAGGGAAATGTGAATATTTCTTTGGTTAATAATAGTAGTAATATATTTGGAAATGGCTGTATAAATATTGGTTCTAAACAACCTAAAACTAAACCAGATAAAAGTCATGCTGGTAATTCTAAATTGAAGCAAAAAGATCAGAATAAAACTCAGATAGAAAAAATTAGTAAATTAAGGTATTTCGGCTTAAATGATGAGCAAATTGCAGAGGTATTAGAGTTACCTTTAGAGGTAATTAAACAAGTGGAATCAGATAATTGACCAATAGTAGTGTACATAAAATATTAACGCCATAATAACTGCTTGCCATTTCGACCCATTGCCACAAACTCGAAGAGAGATTATATTTATCCAAATAGGCGGAAAGTCCTGCATCATAGCCGTAAAAATTGGTCAGGGATGTTACCCTAATGATAAAGTTGCCAGAAGATTAATCGCCAACTTTCCCCGTGAGACACTAGGCAATCAGTGAGTATCAATGTTCAAAAAACTACAGAAAACACAAATTTATCTACTTGCGGGCGCTGGACTATGTGCCTTTTTAGCCGGGGCAATGGTGTCAGCCCCCCAAGTTGGCAAAACCGTGAGTCAATGGTTGAACTTGAGTCAGGGTAAGCCGGAAAAATTATCTGAGGCTACCAAAGTTAAGTCAGTTGTATTTTCTCTATTGTCTCAATCTGTACCAGAAAGATTAACCAAACTCACGGAAATTGCCCAAACAGGTAGTTCCCCAGATCGGGAACGCGCCCGTTATCTGCTCTCTTGTGATTACGTAGAAACTTCTCAAGGGAAAAAAGCCCTGAGTTTATTGACAGGACTGGAAAAAGATTATCCTGTATTAGCACCTTATATTTTACTTAAACAAGCCCAGGCTCATGATATTTTGGGCGAAGATAAGCAAGCTTCCGATTTGCGCCGCAGGGTGTTAAAGGAATATGGTAAAGAAGCAGCCGCAGTTAAAGCTATATATGCGATCGCTCAACCAAAATTGTCTGATCAAGCGATCGCTCAATTTCCCTCCCATCCCCTCACTTGGGAAATTATCCGCAAACGCTTAAAAGATAATCCTAATCAGCCTAAGTTACAATTAATCTTAGCTAAATACGCCGCTGACGAACCAGGAATTGTGGGTGTATTAAATCAGTTAATAAAACAGCCACAACTCAAACCCGCAGATTGGGAACTGATTGGTTCAGTCTATTGGGATAACAATGAATTTACCAAAGCTAAAAATGCTTATATTCAAGCACCAAAAACCGCTACCAACCTCTACCGCATCGCCAGAGGATTACAATTAAATAAAGAACAAGATCAAGCCATTGAAGTTTATAAACAACTGCTACAAAAGTTTCCCACAGCCAAAGAAACAGCTATAGCCCTATTAAGATTGTCCGACATAGCTAAGGGTAAAGACTCTATTATCTATCTCGACCAAGTAATTAGTCAATTTCCTGATCAAGCACCTCAAGCATTAATTAAAAAAGGGACTTTGCTGGATAGTCTCAAAGATAATCAATCAGCTAACACAACATGGAAATTATTAGTAGGTAAATATAGTAGCAGTGATGAAGCCGCTGAATTTCGCTGGAAAATTGCCCAAACTAAAGCTAAAAACAACGACTATCTAGGTGCGTGGCAATGGGCGCAACCAATTACTATTAATAACAAAACTAGTATTTTAGCCCCTAGAGCCGGATTTTGGGTAGGTAAATGGGCAACGACACTAGGCAAGCAACAGGAAGCTATTACTGCTTATAAGTCTGTAATTAGTGAATTTCCTTACTCTTATTATGCCTGGCGTTCTGCGAGTATTTTGGGTTTAAATGTGGGAGATTTTAACAATCTGCGCGTGATGAATCCGGCAATTATCCCCCCGCAACGTCCTGTTCCACCAGCGGGTTCTGAGACTTTTCATGAATTGTATTTGCTGGGGCAAGATCGTGATGCCTGGTTGCAATGGAAAACAGAATTTAAAAATAAAAATCAGCCTAGTGTCGCGGAACAATTTACCGAAGGGTTGATGAAATTAACTAAAGGTGAATATCTCATTGGTATTGACAAAATTGCTAAATTAGAAGACCGAGAAACACCCGCTGAAAAAGCCGAATATGCAGCTTTAAGTCAACAAGCTATTTATTGGCAAGCCCGTTATCCCTTTCCTTATTTTAAAGAAATTGAAAAATGGTCTACTTCCCGGCAACTTAATCCCCTGTTAGTTACGGCTTTAATGCGCCAAGAATCTCGCTTTCAGGCGAAAGTTAAATCCCCCGTTGGTGCAACTGGTTTAATGCAAATTATGCCCAGTACAGGGGCATGGATAGCCCCACAAATCGGTTTAGATTTTAAAAAAATCAATCTAGAAAATCCCAGCGATAACATTATGTTGGGGACTTGGTATTTAGATTATACCCATCAACAGTACGGCAATAATTCCATGTTAGCGATCGCTAGTTATAATGCCGGACCTGGTAACGTTGCCAAATGGCTGCAAACCATCCCCAAACAAGATCCAGATGAGTTTGTGGAAGGAATTCCTTTTGATGAAACTAAAAATTATGTTCGGCAAGTTTTTGGTAATTACTGGAATTATCTGCGACTTTATAACCCAGAAGTTTCTGCTACAGTCAGTAAATACTCGGAAGCACACCCCAAATTACCACCCAATTGATATCTATGATTGCAACTCCCAGCTATAACTATCTTTCCCCCGTCGAATATCTCCAAGGGGAAGAAACCAGCCCTATTAAGCATGAATACAGAGACGGAGAAGTGTACGCAATGGCAGGGGCTAGTAATACTCATGTCATTATTACACTCAATATTGCTTCTCTGCTGAGAAATCATCTGCGTGGCCGTGGCTGTCAAGCTTACATTGCCGATACCAAGGCACATATTGAATCAATTAATACCTATTACTATCCTGATGTCATAGTCAGTTGCGACCAAAAAGATAAAGCCTTTAATAACTTTTTGCGTTATCCCTGTTTAATTATCGAAGTTTTATCTCCCACAACAGAAGCCTTTGATAGAGGTGATAAATTTGCTGACTATCGAAATTTAGAATCACTTCAGGAATATGTGTTGATAAGTCAAACGCGGGTAAATGTCGAAATTTTCCGGCGTAATTCCGAGGGACAGTGGGGATTTTACAGTTATGGACAAGGGGAAAATGTGCATTTAGCAAGTGTAGATTTTCACTGTCCGATAGAAGATGTCTATGAAGATGTGAATTTTGAATCTCCTACTGGAGAAAATTGACCTAACTCCTGACTCCTGCTGCTAAATTTCAACTTTCAGAGGGAACAGAAAAAACTCATGTTTAAAAACATGAGATGGAAATAATGACACTGTTTTTTTTGGGCTACCCATCTTTTAAAAAGAATACTTTCTATTCCCTATTCTCTAGCACCTATTTAAGGATCAATTATCAATTGTTTACCACACCTTTTACAAAATCCAGCATCTGTATCATGAAACGCTAAACCGCACCCTTGACAAACAGTTTCCACCTGATTTGCAGTTTTTACCAATCGTCTAATTAAGTCGCCAATTTGCCACGGAATCAGAGCCACTCCTGTTAAAATCATCAATACTGTCAGTAACCGACCTAATTCAGAAATGGGAATCACATCACCAAATCCCACCGTTGTCATTGTGACAACGGAGAAATAAAAGGCATCTAAAAAAGTATCAAAATTCTGAGGATTAACTGGATGTTCAACTTGATAAATGAAGCCAGAAAAAATAAAAACTATAGCAAATAAAGTAAATAATATTCTGGCAAAAATTACACTATCTTCATTACTAATACTACCAAATAAAAATTTTTTATCAATAAATCTCAGTAAACGGAGAATTCTCACCCAGCGGAATAACCGAATAAAACTAATATCTACCAATCCGATAAAAGATGGCAAAATTGAGATTAAATCAATAATTGCATAAAAACTCAGAATATATTTAATTCTATTTTTTGTACTCCATAAGCGGAGTAAATATTCCCCAGCAAAAATCATTAATATGCAATCATCTAATCCTCTTAACTGCCAGCGAGCTTCTTGAGAGAGATCATAGGTTTCCGCGACAAAAATTCCCGAAGATACTAAAACCAATAAAGCAATAGTTACACTAATTACCTTACCTACAGGAGTTTCTATATCTGTTAAGTAAAACTCTAATTTTTCTCGGTTCATCTCGGTTCAGCACCATCTTTTCAAGAACTCAAAAATTAAAAAATTCTTACCAATGACAAATAACGAATTAAAACCTTAACCCAACTCCACCCTGTAAAGATAAAGCTGTACCACCAGTATTCCGGTAGGCATCAAAAGCAATAATAGCATTACCAAAAATCACAGTATTACTATTAGGAATAACATAATCAATGCCTGGTTGCAAAGCAAAGCTAATTTTATTACCTACAGGAGAAGCTGTATCACCACTAGTTAAGACTAAACCAGCACCTAAATAAACATCAGTTTGCCAGTTGAGAGGGAGGTCATAGGAAACAGTCGGGACTATGGCTGTGCCTTTACCAATTAACGTTTGAGCGCGGAAAGAAATGGGTGTTTCTAGTAACTTGTAACGAAAAGCCAGGACTCCACCCAATTGCGTACCATCTGTCAATCCCACAGTTGGACCAATACCAACATAGCTACCATAAGCTACCTGAGCTTGTACTGGTTGAGAGTTTACAGCTAAACTCAAAACGGTTCCCATTCCCATTACCCCAAGCCAACACTGAAAATGCTTCATTACCCTACTCCTGACACAATCTGTATTTAATATAACTTAGCAATACCTTCGCTAAATTGAAAAAAGCCTTGATTCGTAGGTTGGGTTGAAGCATGAAACCCAACGCATTTGTTGGGTTGCACCTCATCCCCTCATCCCCTCATGCCATTATGGACAACGAGAATGTAGTCCACCTTGAGTACAAATAAATGCCAGTTGTTGAGGATCTAAATTTTTAGCTTTAGTAAAATCTACTCCTTTGATTGAGGCATTTTGAGAACCAATATCAGGTGTTTCCACAAACTGATCTGCGGGATTTTGTTTACCGACAAAGAGGATTGTACCTTGAAAATTTGCTCCGTCCACATTTGCTTTTCGTAAATCAGCCCGACTTAAATCAGCATTTTGCAAATTGGCGTTTTCTAAGTTAGCGGAACGCAAACTAACACCAGTCAGCCGAGTAGCAGTTAAGTTAGCATCACTGAGATTAGCATAATCTAAATAGGCTTCAGATAAATCTGCACCTTGCCAATCAGTTTTGGTTAAATTTGCATAAGCTAATTGTGTCCCAATAGCAGAAACACGCACTAAACGAGCAGCATATAAATTTGCTTCTGTTAAATTAGCATTGCTTAAATCTGCATTTATCAAGCTGGCATTTTCTAAAATCGCATTTCGTAAATCTGTACCTACTAACTGGGTACTACTGAGATTAGCAGCAAATAAGCGGGTGTAGGATAAGTTGGCTTTGTTGAGATTAGCCCGACTTAAATCACTCCGACTCATGGAAACACGGCTCAAGTTAGTATTACTTAAATTAGCTGCCTTTAACTGGACGTTGCTTAAATCTGCAATCACATCATCGTAAGTATCCCAACGTCCATCTTCACCGACGCTGCGAAAACGGCTACCTTGGAAATTAGCTTGGTTAAGATTTGCCGATTTCAAGACAATTCCTGATAAATCAATGTTGTTTAATACCAGGTTAAATAAGGACTTTCCTCCAGATGCTTGAGAACCTAATTCAGCTTTACTCAAGTCAATATTGTTAATTTTGCCACTATAGACAGCCAGAATTTTATTAATTACCTGCTGAGTCAGAATTAACTGGTTTTGTCTAATGTCCGAATTAGGACTTTTACCCATAGATGCTAGTTCTTCCGCGAGAAACTGATTCATCCGGTTTAATTCCGGGATAGCTTTAAAACCAGTATTAGTTAAAGCTTGTTGAATAGTATCCAGGGTTTTGGGGTCTGTTTCCTTGACTAATAAGTCAATTAATAATTTGATGGATTGTTTATCATCTATAGTCCCCAAGGCTAACACTGCTCTTTGTCGATCTTCATTAGTAACACCGCTGCTGGGATTTAGTGCTTTGATGAGTTCGATAAACTTTTGACTATTAGTTTGTTCGCTTCTCCGTTGGCTTTCTTGGGTTTGGATATAGATTTGTGTACCGACTAAAGTTGATAGTACAGCAATCATACTAGTCAGCCCTACCAAAAACAGACTGAGATAAGAATTATTTTTGGGGACTGGAGTGGAACTAGATTTTTGAGTTGCAGCACTATCTACATCAGCTTCGTTTATTGTTGACTGCTCCCCAGGATGACTAACCGTGCTGGTTGCATCTATTGTGTATGTTCCTGCTATTTGATCATGGAAAGAGCGGCGGTGCTTTTGGACAGGCCAGCCCTTAGACTCTGCTAGGATCATTAACATCGTTAAAGATGTAAACAGAGCTAAGTTGGGGAAAATAAAGCTGTAACGCCAGAGTAGATAAGCGGCAGAAACTGGTACTGTCCAACGCCCTAATCCTTCTCTAACTATAATTGCACCTAAGCCTGGGGCTGTTCCGGCTGCGGTTACTACTCGCACTCTAAACCACCGTTTGGGAATGGTGCTGCCAGTTTTAGCTAATAAATATAATTGCCAAGCACCGAAGCTGGTGGGTAATAATAGGGCTAATATCCATAAGATATTAGTCGGCCAAGCGACGTTACGAATACCGTAACTGACAGGTAATGCGAGGGGTCTAGCGATCGCTTTTTCTGTGACTACGAGAACAGGGTTAAGAGGAACTCGCTGGATCTCACTCCGAGAATTTACATACACGCCCAAAGCATAAGGAACTAAACCACTGGCAATAAAGAGGGTGATTTCCACCGTCCAAGCCACAAAACGCCTGGTTGCTAATGGTGTAATTTTAGCTTTCTTCGGTTCTTTGGAGCGGCTAGACTGACTACTACTTTTGCCGATCATTGGATTTGCCATTGAATAATTACCTGTGATTTTTTTTACGCGACTATTGGCATGATTAAAATAGGCTATTGCTTATTTTGCCTTTCTATTAGCAATAAAAAATTTGTATCCAAGATACACTAACACTGCCAACATCGCTAGACTAATAACAGAAGCAACTAGAGCAAATACTGTTTGCACCATCCAAACAGTTAACAACATGACAATACCTGTGACTGCCAGCTTTTTAATTGTTGATAAACTATTAAACCAATTTCTGGATCTTTGTAAATACAAGTTCCATTGAGAAAACCCTGTCAGAGGTGTCTGTGCTTCTGGTTGCGGAGGATTAACACCAGCAGATTTAATTTCTGCTGCTAGATTTTGGAGACGACGCTGCAAATCTTCTTCTGGTTGAGAGTTCATAAATTTTTATTGATCATGATCAATGAATTTAAGGGGATGTGGAAACCCCATCTTCAACGAAGTAAGATGGGGTAGTTCATGACTGAAAAACCCTATGATAGCAGGTACAATTTTGCAGAATGGAAAATATACCATCCTCCAGGAAATAGGGCGGGGCGGATTTGGTGTTACCTTTAAAGCTATGCACCACTATTTAGGTCAAGAAGTGGTGATGAAAACTATCAATGAGAGGTTGCGACAAGATCCCGATTTCCCTAAGTTCCAGCGCCAATTTCAAGATGAAGCTAAAAGATTAGCCGCTTGTGTTCATCCTCATATTGTCCGGGTAAGTGACTTTTTTGAGGAAGATAGTTTACCTTATATGGTGATGGAATACATTCGCGGAGACACCTTAGGTGCAGCATTTGTTTTACCAGGAATACCCCTACCAGAAGCTACAGCCATTCATTATATCCGTCAAATAGGCGCAGCATTGCAGGTTGTACATAATAATGGTTTATTGCACCGAGATATTAAACCAGATAATATTATTTTGCGTCAAGGAACGCAGGAAGTAGTGCTAATTGATTTTGGCATTGCTAGAGAATTTAATAACGGGGCAAAACAGACACATACAGGTTTAGTCAGTGAAGGTTATGCACCCATTGAACAGTATCTAACCCAAGCACAACGAACAGCAGCTACAGATGTTTATGGTTTAGCAGCGACTTTATATGCACTGTTAACTGCACAAGTTCCTATACCTGCATTACTGCGAGATCGGGAAAAAATGCCCTCTCCCCGTGAATTACAACCTCATCTGAGTGGGGCTGTGAATCAAGCAGTTAGCCGAGGAATGGCTGTAGAACCTCAGTTTCGTCCGACAACAGTAGCAGAATGGCTGCAACTACTACCGGGAAATGGGCTAAATGTGACATCATCAACTTTAGCGACTCAAGCAGTACAGACTATTAATTTATCGGATTTAAAATCCAAAAATTTCCTCAAAAAAGCCACTTCCCATCCTATTGCTACACCATCAAAAGTCGCAAATACAGGCAAAAAAGCAGGTGTATCGAAGGGAATTGTGAGCATTAGTATTGCCTTGGTTGCAGCTACAGCAGGTTTTAGTATGACGCGGATATTATCAAAACCTAATTTACAATCATCACCTAAACCAGTTATTAAACAATCTACTTCCGAATCTATTCCACCCAAACCTGTTGTGGAAATATCACCATCATCTCCAAATCAAAAAATTCAAAATTCCTCTTTTAATGAATCTGTACCACTGAGAGTCAGGAGAAAACGCAAAAATACTCCTGTTTCCCCAGAACCAACTCCTACTAATAATAGTAGTGATGAAGAAAAAGCCCCTGAGAATAACAACTCTCAGCCCACTCCAACCCCGAATACTACAATTAATAAATCAACACCGGTTGTGACTTCTTCACCATCCTTAATGGATACCCTGCGTGACGCTAAAGAATCCCAGAAAGCTTCTCCACCTCCAGAAAATACTGCACCGGAATCTAATCCCGTAGTCACCCCACCCCAGGAATCTCAACCAGAAAATTCTTCGGCTGTAGTCGTCCCCACTGTAGAAATAAACCAAAATCAAGTGCCGGAAAGTCCGCAGCAAAAGGAAGAAAAACCGCAATAATCATTATTTGAATCAACGGAGAGGGGGGGATTCGAACCCCCGTTGAGTTTCCCCAAAACGCATTTCGAGTGCGTCACCATCAACCACTCGGACACCTCTCCAACATCAACTGTGAAATAAAAACTTTACTAGTAGCATCAAAAATTATAACACAACCTATTGAAAATATCAAACTTTGCGTCTTTGCTCCTTTGTGCCTACCCTGCGGGATCTCTCTTAGAGATTGCGCGAAACATAAATTCATTTAACTTAATCGTCCATAACGGGCTGTCATCACAGTTTCGGGATGAGATTGATTATATAACCAAGCCCACATTTGATCACCAAAAGAAAAATGCCACCATTCTCTAGGATTGCGTTGAAATCCAGCTTTTAACATTACATCCCGTAATAATTGCCGGTTAGCATTATAGCCTTGATGACTATGAATATAATATTCTGGATGCGATCGCTCGGACATCTCATCAATGGGTGAACCCATATCCACAATTTCCCCAACATCATTGACTAGAGTAATATCCACCGCAGCCCCCGTACTGTGGGGAGGAGGGGTTTTCATATCTAAACTGGGTACAGCCCAAATTTCATAAACCGCTGTCCAGATATCTTCCCGTTGCTGGGGTAATAATTCCTTTTCCGTCAAACCCCGTTCTCGCAACGCTTCCCCAAAGCTGTAATCTACCATAAATTGCTGGACAGCTACAGGCCGATAAGCATCGAATATTTGAATAGACCAATGGGGATGTAGTAATTGTAAATGATTTTGCGCCTGAATTAAATTTTCAACAACACTTTGACGCAAGTAATAAGGTGAATTTCCGCCATAATTAGCACCTAACTTTTGATAAGGGTGAGGAGATTCCACCGCAAACAATTCTAGAGGAATCTTAACTAAAGGTTCACCACATTCAATAATGGGGATTTGGTAATAAGGTCGCATTTTAATTGCTAATTTTTAACTCTTTTTTTAACGCTTGTGAAATTCTATGTATTTATCAAAGATTTTAATATCATAATTATCAAAAAAAGCTTGACCAAGTAAACCAATTTGAGCTTTGGGAGCAACAGCAACTTTAGGATTATTGACAACCAAACCACCAACACTTACCGATGAAATTGTCCCCGTTTGCAATTCTATTATACTACCATCAGCAATACTAGCCTTGATTTTTTCTCCAGCCTTGAGTTTGAGGACATTTGACATTTGTTGAGTAATCAAAATACCACTTGCACCCGTATCAAAAACCATCTCAAAAACCTGATTACCATTAAATCTAACATCTATAATTGGAGTTTTAGCTGCGCGACGTTTAATTGGTATCCGCAAAACAGTTGGTTGTTTGACCGTTTCTGCTGATTGTTTGACCTTGCACATTTCCCCCAAACTGATTTTTTTCCCAGAGGATGTCACCATGAAACAAATATCTGGATCATTAGCTTTGGCAACAGATGGCATAATAACAAACATCAAGCCCAGTATAGTGCCAATCCATGTAATTTTAAAAGGCTGCATTTTTTTATTTATTTTAAATGACTATAAAGTATTATACAACTACCAGAATATTTTCGTAATGTCATAAGCTCAAATATTTCTTTCTTTGCCGAGTTATCCGTGTAATCCAGTAATCCCTAAGAGGGTGTTTGAAAAGTTATGGTTGATGTATCAAATATTTTTTACCCCACCCTTTTTATTGTTTCCCCCCTTTACAAGGGGGGACTAAGGGGGGTAGCAATGTGATGAAAATTACGGAATACCACTTTTCAAACATCCTCTTAAATCCGTGTTCACTCTTCATGCTGACAACAAGATTTTTCTTTCACATCTGGAACAGGATCATAACCTCCTGGATGAAAAGGATGACAGCGTAAAATCCGCATAATAGCCATCCAGCTACCGCGAAATACCCCAAACTGTTCAATAGCTTGAATCGCATACAGAGAACAAGTAGGTTGAAAGCGACAAGTTGGGGGAAACAGGGGAGAAATAAAGAAGCGATAACCCTTAATTAGCCAAATCAATAATATTTTCATGTCCAAAGCTCATAAAGTAGAATTAAAGTTAAAAATACCTCTATTCCCTCATTGTTTAACACATTCCTCAGCTTAGAAAACCTTTCCCCATTGTCGCTGCAAATTGCCCCCGCTGCGGCTTGGGTAGGATTAATTATCTGCATTGCTTGGGTAGTTAGTCGTTTTACTGATAGCGAACCAGAAATCATTCGTAAAATCGTGCATATTGGCACAGGTAACGTAATTTTAATTGCTTGGTGGTTAGATATTCCCTCTTTTGTGGGAATTACTGCGGCAATTTTTGCGGGTATTATCACCTTGTTATCTTATCAATTCCCTATTCTTCCTGGTATTAATAGTGTCGGTCGTCAAAGTTTGGGAACATTTTTCTATGCTGTAAGTATAGGTGTTTTAGTGGGTGTTTTTTGGTATTTACACCAACCCCAATATGCTGTTTTAGGAATTATGACTATGGCTTGGGGAGATGGATTAGCTGCTTTAATTGGGAAACGGTTTGGTAAACATAAATATGTGGTTTTTGGTTCTCAAAAAAGCTGGGAAGGTTCTTTAACAGTGACTTTAATTAGTTATTTTATTTGTGTAACTCTTTTACTGGTTACTCAAGGTAATATTTGGCAAACTTGGATGGTTTCCTTAATTGTCGCCGTAATCGCCACGATTTTAGAAGCCTTTTCTTTTTTGGGCATAGATAATTTAACAGTTCCTATCGGTAGTGCTACCTGTGCTTATTTGTTAAATCAGTTACTCTCTCATTACTGAATAATTCCTGATCTAGCAAAATGATTTTTCTGAAATTAGAGATATCTAAAAACATAGATATTTAATTTTCTGTTGAGTAGAAATCCGAATAAATTCATATATTCAGAGTTTTCTGTAAAAACAACAAATATACATTGTGCAGATTTTATGTGAGCTAGGATTAATCTTTTAATAATACTATTCTAGTAATTAAAAACTATTTTGTCTCTACTTTTAGACGTAAATTTGCAAACTTTATTTTCTACCCGTAGGTTTATGAATTCTTAGGCAACAATGCTTATAGTTGAGTTGTTAGGTGATGGAACACCTAATTACGTAAGTGAGGCTAATAATTGTGTTAAATCAAATCAACGCATCCGATTTAATTGTTGCTTTATCTGATCAGCAACAAGAAATAGTGACTGGTGGGGCTGACTTTGAACTAGCTGCTAGTAACTATGCTAACAAAGGATCACTTTTAATGGGAACAAGTGTCTCCGGTCCTCAAGGTAGTAGTGCTAACTCCGCAGGTAAGTCTAATACCATATTGACTGCGGGACAAGATTTCTTAGGTTTAGGTGCAGACCTTCCTGCTGGTGTAGGGGCTTTAGGTCCAGCAGTGCTACCAACTGATGCTGCAATTACAGCCCCAGTCGCAGCTCCTGGACCTATAGCTGCAATTGGAACATTAGGTGCAACTGGTACGGTTATTCAGTAAATACGAGACTCTAAGCCTATAATTTGCCCAATGTCAAAGCAGCACTAAACTAGTACACTGCGGCGTAAGTGAATGAACCATTTTTAAGCCTTGCAATCAGTCAAATTTTCGCAGCTTTTAATGGTCATTTTATTTACGCCGTGTTGTACTAGTACCGAGAGTGGTATTGAAAATTAAGAATTAAAAACTAAAAAAGCAAATTACACCAGCTTTTTAAGGATTTTTAATCGTTACTTATTTTCGCTACTCTGCACTGCTAGTCAACAACTTTTTTAGACAACAAAGGGGGTTAGAGGAGATGACAATAACTTGCTCAACGTAAGTGAGGACTTTGAGAAAGTTTGATTCTTCTCCCCCATTTTCTTCACGCTTAATCCGCATCGAAGATTCGAGAAAGATAATTCCCACAACTAGGGCATAACCATCTCTACCCCCTTCACTAAATTATAACCGATGATCAAATTAATTTTCACAATGTGAATAGAGAAATTTAATTGTTTTTATTGCTGTCAATTTATTACCTAAGATAGTTACTTTTCGGCTGCATGATAGTAGTAATTTCTATCTTAGGTGAGACTATTTTAGTCCTAATCAAAGGTGTAATCCCGTGAACTCCTTACAGAGTCAAAATAACAATTCTCCCTATAATTTAAATAACTTGACTACAAAGGATTTGCATATACTAGAAGCTAATGAGTTTCTCCCCCATATCGGTAAATGGATTCATATCGGTGGGGGGGTAATGATTAGTATGTTTGTAGTGGCTGTGAGTCTTACTTCTGTCCTCTATTACAACATCACAGTTAAAGTCCCTGCAACTATCCGACCATTGGGAGAATTACGGTTAGTTGAATCTGGCATGACGGGAACTGTGAAAAGAATTGTCGTTAAAGAAGATCAGCTAGTAAATAAGGGAGAAATAATTGCTTATATTGATGACTCCCAACTGCAATCTCAAAAAAGACAACTGCAAAATACTATCCAGCAAAGTCAATTACAACTTATTCAAATTGATGCTCAAATTAATCAGGTCAATACTCAAATAATTTCTCAAACCAACTTAAATGAGCGGACAATTATAGCTGTACAAGCTGAATTGGCTGGAACTAAGCGCAACTATAACGATCAGCAAATTAAAGCTGGTGCGGAAATGACACAAGCTAAAATAGCGATAAATTTAGCAAATGAGCAACTAGCAAGATTACAAAAAGAAAGGGTATTAATAGCCACTGTCCAAGAAGCAGAAGCAGCATTAAAACTGGCTACTTTACAGCGCGATCGCTTACAGAGTATAGTTACATCAGGAGCAATATCTCGCAATTTAGTTGAAGAAAAAGAACAAGCTGTTAAATCGGCTCAAGCCAAATTGGAACAAGCTAAATCTAGCACTAAAAATCTCCAAGAAGAAAAAGAACAAGCTGTTAAATTAGCCAAAATAAACTTACAAAAAGCCAAAATTGCCGTTAATCCCAGTAATGCAAATGTGACAATTGCCTTAGAAAAAATTAGGCAGGAAAAAGCCAGAGGTGAAAGCAATTTAGCCGCTTTAAAAAAAGAACGAGAAACATTAATTCAGCAACGGTTAGAATTACAAAAACAACAGATTCGCACTCATCAAGAATTACAACAGTTAGACAATGAGTTAAATAAAAGTGTGATTCGTTCCCCAGCTAATGGCACACTCATGCAGCTCAAACTTCGCAATCCTGGACAGGTTGTACAACTCAGTGAAGCTCTTGCTCAAATTGCTCCCGTGGATGCTCCTTTAATCATTAAAGCTCAAGTTTCTGCTAAAGATATTGACAAAGTAAAACCTGGCCAAATAGTACAAATGCAGGTTTCAGCTTGTCCCTATCCAGACTATGGAACTCTCAAGGGAATTGTAAAAACAATTGGAGCAGATGTCCTAGCAATTCCCCAAAATAATTCAATTATTAGCACACCCCAGGTAGCTACTTATCAAATAAATATTGAACCACAAAATCTATTTTTAGCAAAAGGAAATCATGTATGTGATCTCAAATCTGGTATGGAAGGACGCGCGGACATTATTTCTCGTCAAGAAACTATCATGCAATTTATTCTCAGAAAAAGTAAATTAATCACCAATTTATAAATAAGGATTGAGGTTTGGTTAAGTAATAGCACAACCCGACAAAACAGCACAATAGAACAAAGACTTGCATAAAGTTGGGTTTCCTATCGTCAACTCAACCTACTAAACTTTTTTGGATAATTATGTTCAATATCTTTAAAAATCATCAAAATTATCAGTGTACTTTACAGTTAAGTGAAGAAGACTGTGGGGCAGCTTGTTTAGTTTCTATTACCAAGCACTATGGACGCTTTTTAAGCATGATTAAAAGCCGAGAAGCTGTGGGGACTGGACAATTAGGAACAACATTATTAGGTTTAAAACGAGGTTCAGAAAATCTCGGTTTCAATGCTAGAGCGGTCAAAGCTTCTCCAGAAATCATAGACAGAATTACAGAAATTACATTACCTGCAATTATCCATTGGCAAGGCTATCATTGGGTAGTTTTATATGGTAAAAAAGGCAAAAAATACGTTATTGCCGATCCGGCTGTGGGACTTCGTTATCTGACCAAAGAAGAATTAACCAATGCTTGGAATGGCGTAATGCTCTTATTAGAGCCAGATCCAGACCGCTTTTTTGAACAACCCCAAGAACAATCAAAAGGTGGTATCACGCGGTTTTTTTACCGAATTTTACCATTTCGTGGTTTATTAACTCAGGTTTTAATGATTAATATTGTCCTGGGTTTACTAGCTTTAGGAACTCCTGTTTTAATTCAATTATTGACAGATGATGTTCTCGTGCGTGGAGATGTGCAATTACTCACTGTTGTAGTTTCCGCAGTCGTAGTTATGAGTTTATTTAGTGGAGGTTTACAAGTATTTCAAGCCTTAATGATTTCTCATTTTGGGCAAAGATTACAATTGGGTTTAGTCTTGGAATTTGGTCGTAAACTGCTGCAATTACCCTTAAATTATTATGAATCTCGTCGCAGTGGAGAAATTACTAGCCGACTCCGAGATATTGGCGAAATTAACCAATTAGTATCCCAGATTGTGATTGTTTTACCCAGCCAATTTTTTATTGCTGTGATTTCTTTTTGCTTAATGTTATTTTATAGCTGGCAATTAACAATAGCAGTTTTATTAATTGCTGCTTTTATGACTTTATCAACCTTACCTTTTTTACCAATTCTTCAGCAAAAAACCCGCAGCCTCTTAGTTTTAGGAGCAGAAAATCAAGGTGTTTTAGTCGAAACATTTAAGGGCGCACAGGTAATTAAAACTACAAATGCTGCTCCTCAATTTTGGGATGAGTTTCAAAGTCGGTTTGGTCGTCTAGCAAATCTGGCTTTTAGTACGGTTCAAATAGCAATTATCAACGGGACTATTGCTAAAATTATATCTACAATTGGTGGTGTTATCTTGTTAGGATTGGGGAGTATGTTAGTAATTAAAGGCAATTTAAGCATTGGACAAATGTTAGCTTTTAATACTTTGCAAGTCAATGTTTTAGCTTTAATCAACTCATTAGTTGGCTTTGTTGATGAATATTTTCGTTCCCAAACAGCAGTTTCTCGATTATTAGAAGTTATTGATGCGACACCGGAAGTGGTGGGAGGAAGTCAAAAGCCAACTGCACAAATTTCTAGTGTGGCAGATATTAATTGCTCTCATCTTCAATTTCATCACGCAGGTAGAATTGACTTATTAGATGATTTTTCTCTTCAGCTTCCTGGAGGAAAAACTATTGCTTTAATTGGTAAATCTGGCTGTGGTAAAAGCACTTTAGCTAAATTATTAGCTGGTCTATATGTTCCAGATTCAGGTAATATTCGCATTGGTTTTTTTAATATCCAAGATATTGCTTTAGATTGTTACCGACAACAAGTAGTTTATGTTCCCCAAGAACCTCATTTTTGGAGTCGGACAATTTTGGAAAACTTCCGTTTGGGTACACCTAATATTTCTTTTGAAGACATAGTTGAAGCTTGTGATATTGCTGATGCAGATGGTTTTATCAGTCAATTACCGAATAAATATCAAACCGTATTAGGGGAGTTTGGTGCAAATCTTTCTGGGGGACAAAGACAAAGATTAGCGATCGCTCGCGGAATTCTCACAAATCCACCTATACTCATTTTAGATGAAGCTACCGCCGGACTAGACCCCATGAGTGAAGCTCATGTTCTAGATCGGCTTTTGGAACATCGTACAGGTAAAACCACAATTTTAATTACCCATCGTCCTAGCGTCATTCATCGTGCTAATTGGATTGTTCTCATCGAAAAAGGTCAAGTACAAATTCAAGGGACTCCGCAGACATTCCTCTCAAAACCCGGAGAGCATTTACAGTTTTTAACTGTATAAATGAATATTGTCAAAGTTTTTATTTTCCTATTCTTTAGCCAAACCTAATTACCTATGTAAGGAGTAATAATATGCTGAAAAATACTCAATTATTTAGATATCTTTCCGATACAGAACAAGAATCTGTAGTTGGTGGGCAAATATTTCCCATGTTAGGTTTATTCAGTGAAGGTAAGCTATTCTTCCAACAAACTGATCTGGAAACTGAAGGAAAAAGTGATTTAAAACTTGCTTCAGGTGACTCTACCTCACAAACTAGCAAATATAAATTATCCCAAATCACCATGGCACTTTCTTTCACTTTTGGGTTAATAACTATTAGTTCTAGTGCTGATAAGTTAAGTAATTTGTTTTCATAAAATAGCCAGATTTAAATTTAAACATCTTCTTGTAGAGATAGCTTTATTCTTTTTCTACATTTTCTGTTGTCTAATTAATTAATAATTTTTTAACCTGTAAACTAGATAATTTACTCTTGTTAATTAGATAAAATAAACATGAGTTAAAAGAAAGAGATTTATCTGAATAGATATATAACTTCAGAAGAATTTAAAATTTTATCAATCTATAGCTATGGAATCATTTATTTTTAATAAAAAATCTTTATAAAAGAAGTATAGGGATTATTCACCTAATCATAAATAGAGGCTAACAATCATGTCTCATCAAAACATTAAATCTGATTTACTCATAGAGTTATCGGCAGATCAACAACAGCTTCTTTCTGGAGGACAGCAAAATAATAATCAAAGACCAATAATCTGCTACAGATACGCCCCCTTTGAAGATAATTCTTCCGGTGGTAGAGGAAGAAAACGTAATGTCAATGTCGATGTCAATATTGAGAGAGGTAGACAGCAGAGATTTTAAGTAGAAAAGACCCATAAACTGGGTAGCTATTTAATTTACATCTGGCATTTATTAGAGGAGAGAGAAATTTGATATAACTACCTTAAAATAATTTAATTTTGAGAGAGTTTCGGTAACCTAAAAAGTTTTCTTCCAGGATTAGATTAAACTTTTAGCTATTTTGAATAGAACCACTAGGCATACCTATCAATTTTATCCTTCCTCTTGATTAAGAAACCAAACAATTCCCCACAGTGAGGCACATAATTATGTTATTTCAAAACAATCAATCCAACTTACTTGTAGAAATATCAGCAGAAGAACAACAACTTTTATCTGGGGGATGTTACCAATCATCTCCTCCTTCTTGTAAACCTAAAAAACAAAAATGTGGTTGCGACTACCAAAAGTATGATCAATATACACCCTCTGAGCCGGATCAAAACTATTCTGATTCTGGCAATAAGTGCGGTCAATAATCCTCTTCCTTAATAGCAATACCTCTAAGATACAAGGTTGGGTTGAGATAGGAAACCCAACAAAGCAAAAAATGGACAAGGTATTGTTAATAGGTAATTTCAATCTTGTAATTATAGAGAGAGGAGAAATTTTCAGCTACATTGCTTGATATCAAGTATCAACAGTATCTAATGCCAAAATCCGGGCGTAACTTTCTCCTCTCACCTTTTTTTTATAGCACTTTAAAATTGCAGTAGCCTGTCTATAGTCAGAAAATAAACTTATTTATGTAAATCAAAAGATATAAATTATAAACTGATATTTATAACTATAGAATCATTAAATTACTGAAAAATATCTTTATAAAAGAAGCATGGTTGTCCGAAACCTAATAAAAAATTAATTGAGGTTAACAATTATTATGTCAAACCAAAATATGTCATCTCAAAATATTCCATCCGATTTAGTTGTAGAACTATCCATAGAAGAACAACAGCTTCTATCTGGTCGTGGTGGTGGCTGGGGATCACCCCGCCGTCGCTGGGGTGGTGGTTGGGGCTGGAGACCCCGCCGTCGCTGGTAATAAGTTATCCCAATTTATTTAGATTTTAATACTCATATAGCTCATTCAAAAATAATCAGTTTTTGAGTGAGTTTTTTTAACAGACAAAAATTAAATATATATACGTCAAACAATGGAAATTCTAATTATTAGTTTATAACCATAGAATGATTACATTGATCGAAAATACCTTTATAAACTAAGCATGGGCAAATGCTCAAGTTATAGATATCTTAGCTACTCCCAGAGAAGGCGAAAAACTTAAACTTCCCTCAGAGGGTGTTTGAAAAGTTATGGTTGATGTATCAAATATTTTTTACCTTTTATTGTTTCCCCCCTTTACAAGGGGGGACTAAGGGGGGTAGCAATGTGATGAAAATTACGGAATACCACTTTTCAAACATCCTCTCAGCGATTGACCTGCATAAAAAGTTAGTTGCTGAGATTAAATCTGAATCCGCCTGGTATTACGAAGTTAGCAAAAATGTCCCTCAGAAGGCGTTAGCTGATTTACGCCAAGCATGGGATAGGTGTTTTAAAAAGACAGTTCCTTTTAGGAACTACGGTCAGAAACGGTAAGTTCTACCGAGATAGCCTGTGGAGCGGACAAACCTCTTAGAAGTCATTCTAAGACCGTGATTAAACAGGAAATAAACACTAAGATTATCGCTGTCCAGATGTGTCTAGACTTTGGTAATTTTGGGTAAGTTTTATAGAACGGATTGATCAATAATCCAATCCTGTAAAATAGAATTTACTAAATCAGGAGCTTCATCTTGAGGACAATGTCCCACACCTTCTAAAGGAATAAACTTTTGAACTTGGGGAAAATTGGCTAACTCTTGGCCTAAATCAATAGCTTCCCAAGGGTCAGCCGTTCCCCATAAAATAATTACTGGACAAGATAATCTAGGTAATAAGTCTTCCGGTAAAGGACCACTAGAATAAGCCGTGAACGCCAAAAATACAGCCGCAGCCCCAGGATCTTTTGCTGGTGTCATCAAAATGTCAACTAACTCATCTGTCACCGTTTCCCCGTTAGCATAAGCCTGTAAAAGAATCTTTTTAACTGTTTGTGGTTGAGCTAGGCGATTGAAAAAGAAATCACCTATTGGTTTAATCGCCAAGAAATTTTGGAGAATTGGCGTACCAAATCGCTTTAGCCAAGGTAAATTTACGCGTTTACGATCATGTAATAACCGCAAAGAACAGTTAAGCAAAGCAGTTCCCAAAGCCATATCCGGGTTAATTACCGCCGCTTGCATAGCCACAATACAACCAATAGAATTACCTACTAAAAATGCAGGTTCACCTACCACTTCCCGACAAAAATCTGCTACTTGTTGTCCCCAAGTTTCTAGGGTATAACTAATTTTTTCCCCTGGTGTGGGTTTAGCTGAACCACCAAAGCCAATTAAATCAATCGCATAAACTCGGCAATTTGCCGCTAAGGCTGGAATGTTTTTGCGCCAATGTAACCATGACGCACCAAAACCATGAATCAAGATCACAGCAGGTCCAGTAGTACCTTGAGTTTGGTAACAAATAGAGAAATCTTGCCAAATCCAGGTTTTTGGAGAAGTTTTCATGGTAAATGCAATATTAATAAATGAAAGTTTTTGCCGAGCGTCATCAGTTAAATTTCCCCTATATGTGGGACTCAACTCAAGATGTTACCCGCAGCTTTGGTGTAATTAGTCCACCTATAGCCTTTTTGATAGATAGCGATGGGATTATTCGCTATCAAGGGCAAATAGATGAACACACCCAAACAGCATCAGCGCAGGGAGTGGATTATTTAAGAAATGCGATTATGTAAAATCACGAAAAACCTAGATTTGTAGGGGTTTAGCATTGCTAAACCCCTACCCGCTTAAATCAAATAATTAAGCCGTGTTGAGTATACTTGTTTATTGCAAGATTAGCAAATACAGCCAGCCCAAACCGAACAAATTGGAACTTTATATAAATAACAGGCAACCTAAATAGAGACAGATAGTCACTGTACTGCTATCTTAAATTGGAGGCAATTGCAACTTTTTTGATAAAGCAGAACTTCATGGGAACGAATTACCGACGGGTTTTACTTAAACTGAGCGGTGAAGCCTTAATGGGCAACTTGGGCTACGGCATTGATCCAGAAGTGGTCGAGGGAATAGCCAAGGAAATAGGAGAGGTGATAGCCACTGGTGTCCAGGTGGCCATCGTTGTTGGTGGTGGCAATATTTTTCGGGGCATTAAAGCAGCATCAGCAGGTATGGATCGGGCAACCGCTGACTATATCGGCATGATTGCCACAGTCATGAACGCCATGACCCTGCAAGATTCCCTAGAACGGATGGGAATTCAGACAAGGGTACAAACCGCCATTGCTATGCAAGAACTAGCAGAACCATACATTCGCCGTCGTGCCATTCGTCACCTTGAAAAAGGACGGGTGGTAATTTTTGGGGCTGGTTCTGGTAATCCCTTTTTTACCACAGATACGACTGCGGCCTTACGAGCAGCAGAAATTGAAGCAGACGTGATTTTTAAAGCTACTAAAGTAGACGGCATTTACGATGCTGACCCCAAACTCCATCCTGATGCCAAGCGTTTTATTACTCTTACTTACGCCCACGTTTTGGCTAAAGATTTGCGAGTCATGGATAGTACCGCAATTGCTCTATGTAAAGAAAATAATCTCCCTATTTTAGTATTTGACCTAACGGTGCGAGGTAACATCCACCGGGCAGTCATGGGAGAATCCATTGGTACTCTTGTGGGAGGTTCTTGTGAAATTAGCTGAAGCTGAGAGCATGATGCAAAAAACCGTTGAGTCCACTCAACGGGCTTTTAATACAATTCGTACTGGTCGCGCCAATGCGAGTTTATTGGATAAGGTACAAGTGGAGTATTACGGTACACCAACTTCCCTAAAAGCACTGACAAACATTAGCACACCAGATTCTTCAACCATCCTGATTCAGCCCTACGATAAGGGCAGCTTGAATATCATTGAAAAAGCTATCTCTTTGTCGGATGTGGGCTTAACTCCCAGTAACGACGGTAGTGTGATTCGGTTGAATATTCCCCCATTAACTAGCGATCGCCGTAAAGAATTTGTCAAACTTGCGGCCAAGTATGCAGAAGAAGGTCGTGTAGCAATTCGCAATATCCGTCGTGATGCTAACGATTCCATTCGCAAACAGGAAAAAAGTGCAGAAATCTCCGAAGATGAATCACGAGATCAACAAGACAAACTCCAAAAACTGACCAACAAGCATACAGAAAAAATCGACCACTTGCTTGTAGAAAAGGAAAAAGAGATCACCACCGTCTAAGAAAGGCAAGAGGTAAAAGGCAAAAGGCAAGAGGATGATGATTTTTATTTCTCTTTGCCCCCGCTTTCCCTCTTCCTCTATTCTAGAAGTTAGAAGTCACCGAGTCAGGAGTTCGATAAATGTTTCAATTGTATGATTGGAATGACCAATAGTGAATGTTTTCATAATTTGTTATTATCGTGAATAACACTGAATTACAATTATTTACAGGCATTTTAACGGTTATAATGTCAAAATGCAAATATACTTTTTACACTGAACTAGGCAACTTGCAACGGTTTTGTAGGAAGCATTCGGGGTTCTGGTAATACTTGATTTTCTTGAGTAAGCATCTCAACAAAAGCCTCAATTACTTCCTGACCATTTCTAGCAGCTTCTTCGTAAGTTTTACCATGTGTATGAAACTGTTGCCAGGGAAATTCAGGTAAGTGAACTAAAAAAAGTTGATCCTCTTGGGACCATTGAATTACCATGCTGTAGTGATAAATCATTCTTCACCTTCCTTATTTTCTAGTTCTTCCAGCTTTTTCAGCACCCGTTGAATGTTTTTTTTCTAAATATAACGGAGCATCATCTCCATCTTTTTCCGGTATATTTAAAATCATAGTCAACTTCCTTTTTTACTCTTAATTTTGGTGAGAATATTACCCAAATTAGAGTAATATTCTTTGTTTAATATTCTACAAATCTATGGCAACTATTCCTCTATTATTCATGTTCTTATCTTTTTGAAAAGATTCTAAAAAAGTATCATAATAGTTAGCACAAGCTGATGCAGGAAAAATTTCACCTCCATAGATTTTCTTTTGTGACAATCTTTTATTCCTACCAGCATCTAATAAGTTTATATCTAAATTAGATATAATGATCATGCTGTTGTCCTGAAGACGTGCATTCATAATTATTTATTGATTATCTCTCCAATTCTCCAAAGAAAAACCAATTACAGTTTGGATTCTGATAAAATCAGTATCAGCCGAAACTAACGTTAATTGATTACGAATTGCTATTGCTGTTATCCAAAGATCATTTTCATCAAAACCTAATTGAGTGATTTTAGTCGTTTGCCGTTTAGTTTTTTGCTTTGGTCCAAATTTGTTAATTAATCCTGCTTTTATTTGTCCATAAATTTTAGCAGTTACATCATCTACATAATAAATTCTAATATCTGCGATAAATTGCTCAATACGAGTTAAATTTTCTTCCTTATAACTAGAATTTTCTGCCATATAAGTTAGCTCACCTACTGTTATGATAGTAGTAGCTATATCGGTTTCTCCAACTTCCTGTATATAATCCAGAACCGGCTGATTTTTCAGAAAAATTAAACTACAATGATTAGTGTCTAAAAGATACATCACTCAAAAGGATTAATACGATTATTAATTTTCACTTTACCTCTAGTTTCAGAGACTAACTTCAGACATTCTTCCAAGTCGTCTCCTACCCACGTACCAGCATGACGTAAAATTGAACGTCCTGAAGCTGGCCTATAGTTAGTTTTTTCTGATAAACTTGTTTCTTGTTTATATTTAATAAATTCCACAAATTCATCAATAAATTTCAAATTTTCTGGTGAAATAGTTAATAAATTTTGTTCGATTTTTTGTCTTAATTCAAGAGAGTTCATAATTTTGACCTCCTAATTACAATTAATATTTTTTACTTTAATAATTTTTGATAATGATAGAATTATAGCATAAATTCGGGTTACTGAAAACTCTATTACAAAAAACATTTGTCTGAATCAGGATATCCAGGATTTGAGGATTTACAGGATGATGATAAGATTAATATGATGGATTATATAATCCAAATCATTTTGTTCGATTATTCAACCAATAAATTCTCAAATTTACCTAGCGTCTATCAGTTCTCACATTCTACCAAAATTATCAATGACTAAGATAATCAAATCAAAAAATCCTGTACATCCTTAAATCCTGGACATCCTGATTCAGACAAATTAAGAATAATAAATGACCACAATTAAACAAAACCTAATTGCAGCTATTGAAAATACTCCAGAACCGATTCTGCAACAAACCCTCGACTATTTAGAATATCTCAAAACCAAAATAAATGCTTCTGCTATTAAATCAAGCAGTGTTCCTGTACAAGATGGAGAACCGATATTACGTGGCTCTAAAGCCAAAGATTTGCTACAATTTGGTGGAACTTGGCAAGGTGATGACTTTGAGAAATGTCTCCAGCTTGTTTACGATACCCGCTCCGAAGCTAAATTTTGATCTATCTTATGTTTATTTCACTTATGTTAATTCATTTTTAATTCGATTTATTGCATTTTTCAGATTACCTGAATTACTCCAATTTACAAACCCACCAAAAATTAGATATCCATGATTATCAGCTAGAAAAATATGGTTAAGTCCAATAACGTTTTTGCAAATTTTAACTACAGTACCATCTTTCAGTACAAATATAGGTCTAGACCATTTAAAATCTCTGTCATGACAATGAGATATGCTAGGTACAGCATCTAAAATTTCTATAGCTTTCTGTGCAAATTTTGAAATAGTAACAGCTTTTTCAGCTTCATAAAGTACATCATCAGTAATATAATTAATTACTTTCCCAAATACAGATACTCCAAAAACTTCCCACATTATTTTTTATCCTATTACGCACATTAGTAACTAATATTGGAATATTTTACAAGTACATCAAACTATAGATAAATAATTTTTATTTACAAAATTTATTTATACAAAACTGTAATCAGACGTTGAGAAAGTTATTTAAAAATTACTTCCTCTCTAATCTCAATATCCAACGCACGTTGAACTTTCAAAATTTTTGTGAAACTAGAATTAGCATATTCATTAGCCTCATCACGTTGCACCTGTTGTTCCTTCACATTTAAAAGTTCTGCTAATTGTCCCTGAGTTAAACCACGAAAAATCCGTGCTTTAATAAGTGCTTCTGGTAATTCTTCTAAAGACTTACATTCCAACCTATCTATTTTCCTTGATTTGAGGTTTTCATATTCCTCCACTTGTTCTAATAGTTCTTCTATTTCACCATTAAGTGAACCTAGATATGATTGATGTCGTAACTTTTCATTTTCATTATCTTGTGGGGGTACTTTTTTTTCCAGATTTTCTACTGCTAATTGAAATTTTTTAATCTGAGCTTTAGTAATCATATATTGGCGTTCATTTAAAATCATAGTCAACTTCCTTTTTTACTCTTAATTTTGGTGAGAATATTACCCAAGTTAGAGTAATATTCTTTGGTTAATTTTCTACAAATCTATTGCAATTATCCCTCTATGATTAAGATTATTGTCTTTTTGAAAATATTCAATAAAAGTTTCATAATCATTGGCATAAAGATAAGCTTGAAAAATTTCACCTCCATAAGTCTTTTTTTGTGCTGATCTTTTATTTCTGCCAGCATCAAATAAATTTATATCTAAAGATTGTAAGATTTTAAAATCTACACCCTTATCATCCCATAGAAGGTCAAAATCGTTTGGATAGGTTTTTCTAGTAACAAAACTACCACCAATATAAATTCGACTACATCCTGCTTGTTTTAATATTTCACTAACTCTTTTCATACCTTCCAAAAGCTGTTGACGACGTTCATTAAAAGCTAGAACATCTTTGATTTCCTCCCAGGTGGAAAGATGAATACCAGCAGATAAATTTCCATTTTGCTCGAACTTTGGGATCATATTCAGTAATGTTTATTGTGTTAATTACAGTGTACATAACCAGTCCTCGTGTATATTATTTAATGATAACACAACTTTTTTGTTGTGTCTACTCTGATGGAAAATTTACCCATAAAAAAAGCGGGCTAACCGCTTATTAGAAGGTTAACCCGTTTCACTTTGGGAACGCGCTAGAGAAATTGTTACTGCAATACCAACTTAACATTGGCATTTTGCAGACCGCGCTGTTTTACTTCAGCCAAAGTCTTGTTAACGGCATATTTTTGATTAATAGAGTTAATCAACTCGGTCTGGTTGTGCTTCTTAGCAACACCCCATAAGTCAGCAATGAGGTCAAAAGAACCGTCACTGTTACGAGACCAACCTAGATCGTACTCGCCTTCCAATACAGCAACGATGTCGGAACGGAGACGCTGACCATTATAACCACGGACATCAGCTTCAGTCTTAACGCTGATACCTAAGTCGCGCAAAGAAGACTTGAGAATTTCGGCATCGGTGATCTTGGTACGCAGAGTGCTAAAGTGAGACATTTGGGTTTCCTCCAATAAGAAGATTGATGAGAAAAACGACAACGGTTCTTTTTCAGCGAAGCCGCATTAATTGGGAACGGCTTTTTTCTATCTGTTAGCCTTGTGACTAACCTTTCCCCCCTGACATTTCAGAGGAAAGCTTTTAAAACTCCATGCGCTGATATTCAGCAACAGAGGAGGCTGCGGGTCTAGCACGCTGTCTGGCCCAGTCTCTTAAAGCTGTGACCTGTTCTTGCATCGTTCGTGACAGCGGCAAAGTAGACTTCAATGCAGCAATAATATCTAATTGGGTGAACTCCCGATCTTGGGCGAAGGCTTCATACATAGCCGCCACTATCGCTTGTTCAATTTCTGCCCCGGAGAAGCCATCGGACATTTTTGCTAGTTGTTCTAGGTCAAATCTAGCAATTTCCTCCCGACGTTTGGTCAGGTGAATACCGAAGATATCCTGACGTTCTTCCGGTGTGGGCAGATCCACAAAGAAAATTTCATCAAAGCGACCTTTCCTTAAAAACTCTCCAGGTAGGCGTTCTACGCGGTTAGCAGTCGCCATGACAAACACTGGAGATTTCTTTTCCTGCATCCAGGTGAGGAAAGAGCCGAAAATTCTGTTTGATGTCCCCCCATCAGAATCGCCAGAACCACCGCTACCCGCAAAGGATTTATCCAACTCGTCAATAAACAGAATCGTGGGGGAAATTGATTCTGCCGTTTTCAGGGCGTTCCGCAGGTTGGCTTCACTTCGACCCACCATTGAGCCGTCGTAGACCCGCCCCATATCTAATCTCAGAATTGGTAAACCCCATAAACGGGAGGTAGTTTTAGCAATGAGTGACTTACCACAACCAGGAACACCGAGAATTAACATTCCTTTTGGTTGGGGCAACCCATACTCTCTCGCTCTTTCTGTAAAGGCGTTGGAGCGTTGGGTCAGCCAAGTTTTTAATTCTTCCAAGCCACCCACAGCATCAATGGTTTCATCTTCTTCGATGTACTCCAAGATACCGTTGCGGCGGATGAGTTGTTTTTTCTCGGATAAAACGATATCAACTTCATTTTCCGTCAATTGCCCAGTTGTTACCTGTGCTTTGCGGTAGACTTTCTCAGCTTCATCTTTAGTTAGACCTAAAGCGGCTCTGAGAAGTTTTTCTCGCGCCTCGGTTGTTAGCCGTCGTCCACGATTTTGCTCTTGATGGGCGGTTAAAACCTTATTTAACTCAGCCATGTCAGGCAATTGAAAATCTAAAACAACAACTTCTTTTTCTAATTCAATCGGAACTTGTTGCACAGGGGACATTAAGATAATGTTCTTTTGCGTTCCTTTGAAACTAGCGATCGCGTCCCGGAGCGATCTGGTTGTTGCCGGCGCATCAATAAAGGGATGTAAATCTTTAAGAATAAATATACTGGGTTCTTTTTGCCGAATAATCCAATCAATGGCTGCTTCGGGAGAGACAGTATTGTGTTGAGTGGTATTCCGGGGTTGACCGTACTCGACGATACCGTGAGTTACTGTCCAAATATATACTCGTCTTTGGGGTTTTAAATCTTGGGAAACTTTAAAAATTGACTGCTCTGCCCGCTCTTCCTCGGAGGTCACAAGGTAGATTAAAGGGTATTGAGCTTGAATTAAAATATTGAGCTCTTCTTTCATACTATCGACCTACTTGAGACCTTATAGAGACAGTACCGATCAGCGATCGCATGGCGTTAAGCCAGACTATTAATCATCATTAATTCCTATCTAACAAGGAACTAATTCTTCCTCACCCTTGGGATGGGTTTCTTCTTTTTCTCTACCATCAATGGATAGATGGTCTTGTCCGATGATTCCTGGTTGGTTGCCCAAGTTCACGAGTTCACCATCACGCAGTACGAGTGAAGTTTCACAAGTGGGACAGGAATAAATCCGGTGAGTTCGCCCATGAGCAGACGCTTCTATTTCTTCTACTAATTCTGAGTTGGTCAGGTAGAAACTGAGCGCCCGTTCTGCGAGGTCTGACATGGGTTCTGAGTCAACAGCAGAACGAATTTTAAGTCTTCTGTGCAGTTCCGGTGATAAATATAACGTAACCTTTTGCTTAGTTTGCATACAACTTTCTAGTGGTCTTACCCGGGTATGTATACCACCTTATCGGTTCTTTTCTGAGTTGTCAAGATGGTAAAGCGTTTTAACTGCAATTTTGTTACATTTCGTAATATAACTAGGATTTTGTCTGATAGCGTAGCGTGGCGCAAGCCATATCAGGATTTACAGGATTTAAGGATTTTCAGGATTTTTGTGGGGATTTGGATTTTGTCTGGATATATTTCACAAAGCGGTATGTACTCTTTGTGATAATCTGGCGAAAATATTATCTGCCGTCGTTTAGCTTCGTCCTGTGCCGTTTGAAGATTATTGTTGACGGTGATGCTTTCTAACATCTTAAATTTATGTCTAACAACCTTTTACAGCCTGATTCGGATGCACTACACCAGTCTGCTATTGATGTGATTACCCATGTCGGTAATGTGATGTCAAAAGGTTGTGGGATATTGAGAGAACATGATCGGTTGCTGGCTGATGCTATTGAAGAAGATATCAGGCACGTAAATGAGCAGTTGAAACAGGTAAAGCGCAAAGAATTGACGATGACAATTGTTGCGCCAACCAGTGCGGGTAAGTCTACTATTATTAATGCGATCGCTGGACAGGATTTATTACCTAGTCGTAATGATGCGATGACGGTTTTACCCACTGAGATTGTTTTTTCTCGTCAGGTAACTCGTCCTAAGTTGATTCTGGATAAGGCTTTGATAACGCTTTTGATAGAAGCTTAATGTTTTGATACCACTTTGAACAGAATGTTACAATAAATTACAGTCAAATCTTTGATTGTTTTAACATTTGTTAAAATACCTATATTCTTTGTAGCTACTTTCATCCACAAAAGAGAAGTTATGTTAGTATCTCAAACCGTTAATCAAACCGCTGATATTCAACCTTCTAGTCACAGTGACTCAAATGTTAGTGGTGTTGCAGTGACCAATTATATTGGTTTAGCTTCTATCCTTTTTATCTTGATTGCTTCAATCTATACGCTAAAGAATATCAATCAAGCAAGTGAAAGCAATCGTAAAAAAGAAATTAAAAGTCTCTTGTCTAAACTTGAAAGACAGAAGCGTGATTCGATTAATCGTTATGAACGTGATATTGATCGATTAATCGAAAGAGTCAGGGAAATTGCTCAATCTTCTCAGAAATCTGCTGAGAGTAAGTTCTTAGAGGAGTTAGCAGTGGTTGATTTAGCAGGCTTTGGAAAAGAGTCAAAAATTAATAATTTTAATAAGGTTAAAGTAGAACCTATTATTAACAGTGAGCTTAGTAACTTTCAAGAGCGACTAAGAAAGTTAGGAGAAGAGTTCTACTCTGTAGAAGATAGACTGGATAAAGATTTTGGAGAAATCATTCGGGATTTACGTAACAATTGCCGAAAGCTAAGAGTCATAGAGCCAGATTTAAGTTTCTTCAGGCTTCCAGTGCAATCTATTGATAAATTTTTGCCTTCAGTAGGTAGTAAGGAAAGGGATCAGTTTCTCCTTGTCGGACTCGTTGCCTCTACTACTGCTCTTGGATTTTTCCCTTCTGATGCCATGGCGGATACTACGATTCATGGAGCAACACATGGAGCAACGCATGGAGCAACACATGGAGCAACGCATGGAGTAGCACATGGAGTAGCACATGGAGCAGCACATGGAGCAGCACATGGAGCAGCACATGGAGCAGGACATTTATTGGCTGGATTAGTAGGATTTGCTGTACCAGTTGTAAGTGTTGGTTTAGCAGCTTTTTCTTTGTATAGCTTTAGCAAGTTTTTGTTTGATGATACTGATACAAAAAAAGACATTCGTAATCATACGATAAACCAAATCAAAAATTCGTATAGGATTATAATGGAGGGAAACAAGAGTGCTTTGGGATTAGATGGTCAACTGAATCATATAAGAGATGAATTTTTGAAAAAGAAGAAAGAATTGCTAGACCAATCTATTAAGCCAACCTTGGAATCAATCATACCGCTTATAAGTTGATTACTGGAAAACTGATTGCAATCACGGATCTTGTGGGGTGTGTTAATGAAATATAACGCACCTTTTTTAATCACTTTTAGTCTAATTTACCAATTTTGGAGATGCGATCGCCGCATGGCAGTCGAAACGGACATATCAAGGATTTCATTGGGCAATTCAAGTTGCTTTTGTCACCCGTGAAATAGTAGATTATGCTCTGGGTGATTACGAACGATTAATCACCAAAGATCAAGACAAGCAACTGCATCAAAGTATAAGCAATAGAATACTTGCAACCGACAACACAATCCCCGATTGCGATTTTCCATTAACCAACCTCCTCAACCTGTCATATAGCGAAACATCCCCAGAAAACCAAGAACTTGCAGGTTATTTGCTGGAAGTAGAATCTATTTCCGAACAAAGAATAGCGAAAACGCCTTATTTGTTCACCCTTGGTAAAACCCTAGAATTAGCCACACAACAGCCGCACCAAGACCCAGCAAAAGCCGCATTTGAGCTATGTCGTAACTATCCAAATGCTTGGATTTATCCTGAAACCAGCAAAAGAGAATTTGTGGATCGCATTGTCAATGAAACTGCAAGCGAAAGATTAAATTTGATAACATTAGTCTAATCGCCCTTCGTAGGTTGGGTTGACAAAAGGAAACCCAACATTTCTAGACAAATAATATCCCCTCTCAAATGATTAGGAGAATAACCTATGAACACGACACTGTATGAAACCGACTTTAATCTTTGGATAGAACAAACTGTTAACCAACTCAAAAATGGACAAATTCAAGACCTAGATATAGAAAACCTAATCGAGGAAGTTCAATCAATGGGGAGCAATGACAAACGGGAAATTAAAAGCCGATTAATTGTTTTGATCATGCACCTATTAAAGTATAAATATCAACCAAAAAAGAAAACAAAAAGTTGGACTTCAACTATAATAACCCAAAGAAATGAACTCGAATTAGTCTTAGAAAACAGTCCTAGCTTAAACCCATTCCTCAAAGAGAATATATCCGAGTGCTATCAGAAAGCACGAAAAAACGCCGCCAGGGAAACAAAACTACCCTTAACCACCTTTCCCCTAGAATGTCCCTTCACCCCAGAGCAAATCATAGACTCCGATTATTTCCCAGACACAAATGCTTAATATAAAAGCTAAAGTCGGTTTTAACCGACTACTTTGGCATAAATAGGATAATTTTTGATTTTGAGTTAACCAGAGTGCGTTTTAACGCACTTTAGCTTTTAGACCGGAACTTAAGTTCCGGGAGGGAATGTTGCAGCCAATGAGCGATCGCATCGGTATCAATCACTGGTAAATTAGATACAGACAACATATATTAATAATTCTAATTATTACATGAAAGAAGCCAAAATCAAACTCGGATTAGTATTAGCAGGTGGCGGTGCTAAAGGCGCGTACCAATCAGGTGTGGTCAAATATCTGGCAGAAATTGATTTTGCACCTCTGATGATTGCAGGTACAAGCATTGGTGCGCTCAATGGTGCGATTCTCGCCTCTGGTACATCCTTTAAACAAGCTGCTGATCGCCTATGGCAACTATGGAGAGAACTGGGTGAAGCCAACATTATCAACTGGCAGTTAGTTAAATATCCACTGCATTCCTTGGCACAATATTTACATTTCTCACAGGAAGACGCATCTCTGTGTGATCCCAACCCACTGGATAAATTTTTACGCTATGCAATCAATCCTCAACAATTGCGAGCAGGAATTGAACTCTGGGTAGCCGCGTTTCCTTCAGCACACAATTTCTTACCATCTTCACACAAAGCAGGTCAGATTGTCCCCACAATAGGCAATGCGATCGCCTCCAATCTTGGACAATCCGCCGAATATATTCATGTCCAATCAGCCAAAACCGATGAAGAAATTTATCAAACATTACTCGCCAGTGCCGCTATTCCTTTAGCATTTAAATCGCGCCAGATTGATGACAAGCATTATGTTGATGGTTGGCTAGGTGATAATGTTCCTCTCAAAGCCTTAGCAAATCGCAGTTGTACTCATGCGATCGTCATTCATTTAGGGAATGGGGAACTTTGGAATCGTCATGATTTCCCTAATCAAACAATAATTGAAATTCGTCCAACGGAAGATATGGGTGGTCTTAACAAATTACTAGATTTCAGTCCCGAACGGATTCAACTTTTGCAAAAACGAGGTTATCAAGATGCCAAACGGATTCTCGAACCAATTTTACAAACACTGATGATCGAGCGATCGCGCCAAGAAAGTTTTGCGCGGACTCAGGAAACATCAAAGCGATTAAGAGACGATTCACCAATCTATTAGTTAAAACTGAATGGTAAAACAGCCTTGGGGTGCGGTACAAATAAACAAGGCGCTGTGCGCTATTATTTCGGGTGTGGGGATAGGGATGATCTCCTGGGGGTGTAATGCTAATAACTCCCAGCTTCAAGAGACAAGATGGAATATATATAGAAATAATCGTTATGGTTTTGAGTTTCCTTATCCGAATACTTGGCAGCAATTAGGAAACCCAGACAACAGTGATGGTATTGCTTTAGTTTCACCAAACAAAAAAGACGTAGAAATTCGCGCCTATGCAAGTAAGCCTTTATTGAAATTCGCAACTGAAAATCCCCAGCCAGTTCTTAACTTTCAGACTCATCAAGGGGTTTCTGGGGTGCTGTCGGTAGAAGTTGGTGAAAAGGTGACTGTGATCAAATTGACCATTACCCAAGCACAATTAGAATATCACTGGCAAGGAAAAAGCGCGAGCCAGGACTTTCAAAATTATTATCGGCTGTTTCACTACATTGCTAAGGAGTATAAAATTAGTCAATAGTTAGTGGTCAGTGGTCAGTGGTCAGTTGGTAAGGAGCAGGAGTTATTTTGAATTTTGCATTTTGAATTCAATTACTGTCTTAGGGACTTCCAAGAAATAAAATCCCCAAAAATTTCTTGTGGTGCGGGCCGAAAAGCCCTCTAATCATCAAGGACGGGCAGGATGCCCATCCCACAAAATTGGGTAATTTATTTTTTGGTGTTCCCTTAATGAGAATTTAATGATGAAGAAGGGACACAAACCTGATAGATTTAGCTATCAGCGAGTAAAAACTGGTAAAGATGAAAGTCCTGGTAATTGGTGGTGATGGGTATTGCGGTTGGGCAACCGCGCTTTACCTTTCTAATCGAGGTTATGAAGTTGGAATTTTAGATAGTTTGGTAAGGCGACACTGGGATAATGAATTGGGTGTAGAAACCCTGACCCCAATCGCACCAATTCAGCAACGTCTCCAGCGATGGCAGGATTTGACTAGCAAGTCTATTGATCTGTTTATCGGCGATATTACTAATTACGAGTTTCTGCACAAAGCCTTACACCAATTTCAGCCAACTGCAATCGTGCATTTTGGTGAACAGCGTTCAGCGCCATTTTCCATGATTGACCGTGAACACGCTGTTCTTACCCAAGTCAATAATGTGGTTGGCACGTTGAACTTGCTGTACATTATGCGGGAGGATTTCCCAGATTGCCATTTGGTGAAATTGGGAACAATGGGTGAGTATGGAACTCCCAACATTGACATTGAAGAAGGATACATCACGATTGAACACAACGGACGCAAGGATACTTTGCCCTATCCTAAGCAGCCTGGTTCTATGTATCACTTGAGCAAAGTCCATGATAGCCATAATATCCACTTTGCTTGTCGGGTTTGGGGTTTAAGGGCTACAGACTTAAATCAAGGGATAGTTTACGGTGTCTTAACCGACGAAACGGGGATGGACGAACTGTTAATTAACCGCCTGGATTATGATGGCGTATTTGGTACAGCACTGAATCGCTTCTGTATTCAAGCTACCGTAGGACATCCCCTCACCGTCTACGGTAAAGGTGGACAAACTCGCGGTTTGTTGGATATTCGGGATACGGTGCGATGTATTGAGTTAGCGATCGCTAATCCTGCCGAACCAGGAGAATTCCGTGTGTTTAACCAATTTACCGAACTATTTAGCGTCGGTGACTTGGCGATGATGGTGAAAAAAGCCGGCAACGCTTTGGGACTAAATGTGGATATTAACCACATAGAGAACCCCAGAGTGGAGAAGGAAGAACACTATTTCAACGCGAAAAACACCAAACTCTTGGATTTGGGTTTACAACCACATCTTCTCTCGGATTCTCTACTTGATTCGCTATTAAACTTTGCTGTCAAGTATCAGCACCGAGTTGATCACAAACAGATTCTTCCCAAAGTTTCTTGGCATAGAAAATAGGTGACAGTAAAGAAGGCAAGAGTCAAGAGGCAAGAGGCAAGAGGCAAAGGTGGATTCATTCTTCCCTGACTCCTAACTCCTAACTCCTAACTCCTAACTCCTGACTCCTGACTTCTAACTCCTGACTCCTGACTCCTGACTCCTTCTTTTTATGCGAATTGCTCTATTTACAGAAACCTTTTTACCTAAAGTTGATGGCATCGTAACCCGCTTGCGCCATACTGTTGACCATTTACAACGTCATGGCAATCAAGTTTTGGTGTTTGCCCCTGAAGGTGGCATCACTGAACATAAAGGCGCGAAAGTTTACGGAGTTAGTGGCTTTCCTTTGCCTCTCTATCCTGAGTTAAAAATGGCACTGCCTCGCCCGGCAATTGGTCATGCTTTGGAAGAGTTTAAACCAGATATTATTCATGTTGTTAATCCCGCAGTTCTCGGATTATCAGGGATTTTCTATAGTAAAGTTCTGAAAATTCCTTTGGTGGCTTCTTATCATACCCATTTGCCTCAATATCTGCAACATTACGGTTTAGGAATGTTAGAAGGACTACTATGGGAGTTACTGAAAGCTGGTCATAATCAGGCGGAGTTAAATTTGTGTACCTCTACGGCCATGGTCAAGGAACTTTCAGCACATGGAATTGAAAGAGTGGATTTGTGGCAACGAGGGGTAGATACAGAATTATTTCATCCTGATTTAGTCAGTGCGGAAATGCGATCGCGCCTATCCCAAAATCATCCAGATAGCCCCTTGTTACTGTACGTTGGTCGTCTTTCTGCTGAAAAGGAAATCGAACGTATTAAAACCATTCTAGAAGCCATTCCTGATGCCAGATTAGCATTAGTCGGCGATGGACCCCACCGACAAACTTTGGAAAAACACTTTGCTGGGACAAATACTTATTTTGTCGGTTATCTGATGGGTAAAGAATTAGGTTCGGCTTTTGCCAGTGCTGATGCCTTTATTTTTCCTTCCCGCACAGAAACACTGGGATTAGTTCTGCTAGAAGCCATGGCCGCAGGGTGTCCTGTGGTAGCAGCCCGTTCTGGAGGTATCCCTGATATTGTTACAGATGGAGTTAATGGATATCTTTTTGATCCGCAAGCCGATATTCAAGAAGCGATTAATGCTACAATCCGTCTGTTGAAACAACGGGAGGAAATCACTATTATCCGCACAAATGCCCGTGCAGAAGCTGAGAAATGGGGATGGACATCGGCTACACAACAACTTGAAGATTATTATCAAAAAATAATCTTAAATAGTCACAGGAGTCAGGAGTCAGGAGTCAGGAGTCAGAAGCGAGAATAAGAGGGCTGGCTTTTTCTCTAAATTTTCCACCTCATTCAATTGCATACAGCCAGGAATTTTTGCACCATTACCAGGCTGGCCGCAATGCTTATATATTAAGGGATTTTACCCAAGCGATCGCCTGCTTCAAATTAGATCAAGTCATCGAAACGACAAATCAGGCTGTTCATATCCATTTAGAACGCGCCTACAAGTACCGGCAAATACCACCACCAAAGTCCTGGGATGGTGTTTGGACAATCATCACGAAATAGTCAGTGGTCAGTTGTCAGTTGTCAGTTCCTTCTTCAGAACCGTTACTTTGAAAAGGTTGTTCACCGATTTTCAGTTCTTTCTTTGAGTGCTTTAATTGCTTCCAAAGTAACTTAATTTGATCATAAGCCTCATCTGGTGAGATCTTGCCACCTGTTTCTAAATTGCAGATATAACTGACTTTCTGGGCAAATTCCTGTAAGTTCGCGTTGAATACCAAGTTTTCTGGTTTTACATGACCATAATAGCGACCACGGGGATAGAGAAAATCTTCTTTACTCATCATTCTTTTTTCTCAACTTACTCAACTACTGATACTTTTAACCGAGACATTCCCTGACATCTGAGATATCGTGAATGTCCAGTACAACATTACCAACTGAGTTGATAAAGGTGGTATCCCACATTGCCTTGAGGAAAATCCCCACGGCTCCTCTATTTTTTCAGAATGGTATGGATAAAATTATTACATCCTGCTGATAGTTTAGCGTGGCGTGATCCCATAAGTAGAGATTGAAGGCAGTTATTCACGTTTAGTTATTCTCTAATTTATTAACAACATATTGTATTAAATTCAATAAGTTATTAATATATTCCTTACGATAGATTAATATATTCCTTTTTGCAAGACTTGGAAAAATTTTTTCCTTGCAAGCTCTAATATACATTTAAATTGAAATACTTGAATATACAAGTTTTACTTAAAATAAGTAGGGCTTGCTGAATAAACTCCTCTGGCAGTAACGGCTCGTTGTAATTGAGATAAAGCCCGGTTATAATCTAAGATAGCTTGTACTCGCTTTCCTTCTGCTTTGATTAAATCATTTAGTGCATTAATAACATCTGTTTGAGTCCCAACACCTGCTTGAAAACGTAAACGTCCTAGACGAAGAGCTTCCTTGGCTTGTTCTAGAGCAACATTGGCAGTTTGAACATTCTCCAAGTTAGACTCCAATTGAAAATAAGCTTGTTCCACCTCAAACCGAATGTTATGGAGTTGGTTAGCAAATTGAGTCTCGGCTATCTTCGCTTCAATACTTTGCTGAGACACCTGAGCTTTTGCAGTTCCTCCGTCTAACAATCTTAATGTTGATTTTACTCCTAGCGAATTACCATTACTGACACCAATGCCGTCATTCAATACGTCTTCTAGTTCATAGTCAGCAACCAAGCTTATTTGTGGCTTCAGCCGAGAAATTGCTATTTTTTGTCGAAATCTAGCAATATTACGTTCTGCTAACCTTTGTGGCAGTTCTGGTCGGTTTTGAAAGGCTGATATAATAGTTTGTTCAAGTGTATGCTGCCAAAGACTGGCTAATTTTACAGGGTCTGCTGCGCTGATATTAGCAGACTGTGCTAAATTTAATCGAGTTGCTAACCGACGACGGGCAATTTGCTGCTGCGAGAAAGCATTACTCAGGTCTTGTTGGGCATTTGCTAAATTTACCTCAGAACGCAGGACATCAAACCTTGTACCAACTCCCGCACGCTCTAAAGCTATCGCATCACGCAAACTAGCCTCCGAGTTTTCTACAGATGACTGTGCAATGCGTACCTGTTCATCTGCTTGTTGCAGATTGTAGTAATCAAGCGTGACATTGAGGCGGATTTCCTCTGACAGACGCTTTACGTCCAATTCATCTAGACTAATTTGTTCTTTAGCTACTCCTCTACTAGAGCTACCTGGACCATAATTGTAAAGACCATAAATTAGTTGCACAGTCCCGCTAAAAGTTGTATTAGATTCATCTTGACCAGCGGGAACGTTCTGAGTCAATGATAATTGAGCTTGTAGTTGCTCTGCCGAAAGCTGACTAAAAGCAGACTGAGCGCGACTCAAATCAGCATTTAGAGTAACAGTTGGATACATACCAGATTGAACCTCTTTTAAGGCAGCACGGCTGCGTTGTACCTGATATAATGCAAATTTTAACTCAGAGTTATTTTGTCGTGCTAGTGCCAAGGCTTGCTGTAGAGTAATTGGCTGAGTTCCTTGAATGGTTACTTCTATCGGTAAGGAAGGTAACTGTAAGGGATTGGGACTAGGATTGAGGTCATCAGGTACTTGTGCAACACTAGATCCAATACTCCTCAACACGAGGATAAAATTAATACTCACAACTATCATATAGCGATGAGCTAATGTAATGAACATTTATACTAATTGCCATAAAAAATACATGAATAAATTATATTATAAAATGGCACAATGGCTAATTTGTGGCTGGGTGCTTTTTTTCTGTCATTTTTGGGCTGATATCGTGAACAACAAAATTCCCGACTTCTCTAAGAAATCGGGAATATGAAGTATCAATTGTAATTTGCCACCTAAGCAGATGGACGAGTTGCTTCTAATAAACTGGAAAAGTAGAAGCTTGTCCGCGTCATAGCTTGTCTTTGGACTGAAAAGCCATTTTTTTGCAGAATTTTGACTACATCAGCTTCACGATGTAAATAAGCGCGAGTGGTTTTACTCGGACCAGGAAAGAAAGTACCGATTTTTTTGAGGATAGTCAGGAAGAAGGTTTTCGGGGCAAAACTGAGAATGATTCGGTCTGAAGCTAAAGAACATAGATGAGAAATCATTTCATCAGCTTTGTCTTGAGGGTAATGAATCAGAACATCTAGACAGATGACAGTGTGATAATTGCCACTCAAAGATTCCAAATCCTGTACCGCAAAAGAAGGATTTACGGTATTGAACAAAGCCATGACAGCCCTATCCTGGGCTTCTGATACCATTTTAGCGGAAATGTCGCTGGCATAGACCTTAGCACCATCTATAGCCAGAGGAATACTCAGACTACCCACACCACAACCAGCATCACAAATTGATAATGATGGTAAATTGTTGTCAGCTTTTAACCAGCCGATGACATTATCCACAGTTTGCTGATGTCCAGTGCGAATATCTAGCTGGACTTTGTTGACTTCACCATCGCCATAGATGCGTTGCCACCGATCAAAACCTGTGGAGTTGAAGTATTCGCGGACTATTGTTTTATCGTCGGCTGCGGTCATAAACTCAATTGTTAGTTATTCACAATTCATGAACTACCCCATCTTACTTCGTTGAAGATGGTGTTTCTACGTCCCCATCAGTAAGTTGAGGGTGGGGAATTACGCAAAACTGTTAAATTCTTAAAAACCGACTAGCTAATTTAATCGCGTCAGCAATATCCACATCACCATCACCGTCAGCATCTAGAAATTGATTTAGTAATGGATTACCACCAGATTGTAAGAAACTCAAGATTAAAGGCACTAAACTTGGTAATAATTGTTGAATTGTACTCACATCTAAGCTAGTACCCTGGGCAGCATTTTCCGCTACTTCTGCTTGAATATCTGGAGAAAATAAGGTATCTACAGCTTGGGAATTGGCGGAAGTGCCGGCAAATTGATTGACTAAATCTTGTACAGATTCACTTCCGTTGCTGGTTTGTTTTGCCTGTAAAGATGATTGTACTTGTTTACCAACTACTGATAAAACTGATTGCATGGTGGAAGAGTCTGCACCAATGCCATTACCTAATCGTTTCACTGTGGTAGCAATATTTATCAAGTTATCCAAACCACCTGGTTGATTGGAATTGCTAACCGCACCCAGAATTTGATCAAACAGTCCCATTAATTTTTTCCTGTTGTTTTTAATATCTCCTAATTATTAATAATACAGCAGAATTGAGCAATCAGGAGTCACCGAATAAAATCAAGATCATGATCTTGATGAATGAGAAATTGGCAGAAATATGGTAAATTCTGTACCTTGATTCGAGTCAGAATGAAAAGTAATTTTCCCCTGATGTAGCTAAATTTGCTTGTTCTTTAGTTTGTTTAATGGTTTCTCTTAGGGTTTCTAAACTGTAAGCAAAGTCAGAAAATTTCTCTACATTTTTAATTTGATATAATTTTAAAATTAACTGCTTTATTTCTGGATTTTTATTTGATTGTGCATCTAGTTGAGAAAGTTTTTCGACTAATTCTTTGAGTAATTGGATGTAGCTGTTGATATTTTGTTGATATTTTTGACTCCAATCGGATAAATTACCATTTTTCTGGATTTGAGTAAAGTTTTGAAATTTAGTAAATTGAATTTCTAATTCATCTATTTCTGTGTTTAATTCAGCGATTTCTTTGGGTAACTTGTCTGGTTGATCTAATGTTGCTATAATCTTTTGTTGATGGATGAGAGATCCTAAAATTCCTCTTTGTAAATTATTGAGTAAAATATCTTCTTGATTGATTAAGATTGTCTTATTTCTAGCTCTTTGAAAATAGCTATTACCTACTAATAACCCTCCAGATGTACCTAAAACTGCTATTCCCAGGGAAAGAGTATACCCCAAGACAATTTTTTGTCTGATCCTCAAGGGAGGGAATAATTTTTTTAAAGAGCTAAAATGTTTAAATTCAGAGATAAAGTTCATATTGTGACTCGGCCTTTAACTTTCCCATGAATTGGGGTGAGACAAAAAATGCGGAATTTAATAGCCGGTCATTAAGGGAACACTGCACACAAACTGAATGTTAGTTTAGCAAAAATTGTGGCTTTTTACTTTCTCCCTGAGAAAAACACTGTATAGATCCTAAATTTTATCATTCATGCCCTTGTCTCGTATTGTTACACTGATTGTTGGCCTGATCGTCATTTTGGCGTTAACCCTATGGCTAATTGATTCTCTTTCCCGGTTGTACTGGCAGTTGTCCTATTCTCCGCTGTTGGGTAATTTACTATTATTACTGCTAGTTTTACTGATTGGTGGTTTAATTGCTGCCTTTGTTTATTATGTATTGGTGCTGCGGAAGGGAGAGGCAAAATCCCGTCGTCAACGCCCAAGAGTGACTTCTGCCCAAATTCCTGCGGCTAAATCTGATGCGGCTTCTTCTACATTACAAGCGGTACGACAACAGGTAGCCCAAATTCAAGATGAGGTGACACGTCAAGCTTTGCTAAGTCGCACTAAGGAAATTGAAACGAATTTAGCGAGAGGGGAAATTCAAGTTGTGGTTTTTGGTACGGGTAGTGCCGGTAAAACTTCTCTGGTAAATGCGATTATGGGGCGGATAGTTGGTGAGGTGAATGCCCCAATGGGAACAACTCAGGTGGGAGAAACCTATTGTTTGCGCTTGAAGGGTTTGGAACGGAAGATTTTAATTACTGATACTCCAGGGATTTTAGAACCGGGAGTAGCGGGTACGGAACGGGAACAACTGGCTAGGGCTTTAGCGACGGAAGCGGATTTATTGTTATTTGTGGTAGATAATGATTTACGGCGTTCTGAATATGAACCACTGCGGGGTTTAGCGGAAATTGGTAAGCGATCGCTTTTAGTGCTGAATAAAACAGATTTATACACGGAGACTGATATAGAAGTGATCTTAGCCAGATTGCGGGAACGGGTACGCAGCTTTATTGCTACTAATGATGTGGTAGCGATCGCTGCTAATCCCCAAATAGCCGCATTAGAAACCGGCGAAACCTTCCAACCAGAAGCAGATATTATCCCCTTGTTACGGCGCATGGCCTCTATTTTACGCGCTGAAGGTGAAGATCTAGTAGCAGATAATATTCTCTTACAATCTCTGCGCTTAGGAGAAGAAGCTCGCAAACTTATAGACTCTCAACGTCGTCGCCAAGCTGATAAAATTGTAGACCGTTATCAATGGATTGGTGCGGGCGTAGTTTCTGTCACACCATTACCGATGGTAGATTTACTCGCAACCGCTGCTGTTAATGCCCAAATGGTAGTAGAAATTGGCAGGCTTTATGGTTGTGATTTAAACATGGAACGAGGTAAAGAATTAGCCCTATCTTTAGGAAAAACTATTGCTGGTTTAGGTATCGTTAAAGGGGCAATTGAATTATTATCAACGGCTTTGCAACTTAATGTGGCTACTTTTATTGTGGGAAGGGCAATTCAAGGAGTGACAGCCGCATATTTAACCCGCATTGCTGGGAAAAGCTTTATCGAGTATTTTCGTCATGATCAAGATTGGGGTGATGGGGGAATGACAGAAGTTGTGCAACAACAGTTTCAGATTAATCGCCGTGATGAGTTTATCAAAGTTTTTGTCCAAGAAGCGATCGCTAAGGTCGTCAAACCTTTAACTGATACCTTTGCAGAAAAAGAAGATCATAAGTAAAAATACTGAAATAATTATTGAATATTTCACATACTGAATTATTGCCTATAATTCCGGAAAATAGCAGCCGATGTCAGAAAAGATATATAAGGATTTCTGACTAACTAGATCATGACCAACCAGATGATCGGCCAAGTATTACAAGATCGTTACCAAATTGTGCAACCACTTAGTGCAGGAGTGTTTGCACAAACATTTATTGCTGTGGATATGTACCACCCAGAAAAACCCAGATATGTTGTCAAACAATTGAAGGTGAATCACTATCAATCTACTTCCTATTTTGACCACCGGAGATTGCGGTTTTTAAAAGAAACTGAAACCCTCAAACATTTAGGTCGTCATCCCCAAATTCCGGAACTTATTACCTGTTTTGAAGAAAATGAGCGGTTTTATTTAGTCCAACAATTTATTCCTGGAGAGTCTTTAGCAGCAGAATTACCTCATGATCCTGAAAGTCATGGTAAATGGAGTCAAGTTGATATTATTAAGTTTCTAGAAGATGCTTTATCTATTCTTGAATTTATTCACTCTCAAGGCTTTATTCATTGTGATATTAAACCAGAAAACTTAATTAGACGAGCTATAGATGCCAGATTAGTATTAATTGATTTTGGCTCAATTCGACCAGTAGACTTTAGTATTGACACAGAATTTTCCATAGATCAAATTCCTGTCACATCATTGGGTTACATTCCCCCAGAACAATTTATTGGTCAAACCCAACCCAATAGTGACCTTTATTCCTTGGGAATAATTGCTATTCAAGCTATTACAGGACTATCTCCCTTAGAATTAGAAATTGATGCTGAAACTAATGAAATTATTTGGTGTGATCATGACACCTCTATCAATGATTATTTAGTTGCGTTCCTCAATCAGATGATCCGCTATCAACACCAAGAACGATTTCAATCTGCCAATGAAGCACTATGGTTACTCAAGCATATAGAATGGGACAATAACCCAGCAGAAATACAAATAGCAGAGTCTCAATTATCTGATAAAACTATTGAAACGACAGATCAAAAATCCCAACCATTACTAGCCGGACTGCGATTAGGTTTATTAATTAATTCGGTTCTACTAGGATTGGGAGTATATTCTTTATTTAACAATTCTCAAGCTTACTCAGCTACAGAAATTTTATATAAAGCCATAGCCAGATATCAATCTGGAGATTTACAAAAAGCCATTAATTTAGCTCGGTCAATCCCCCTTAATAGTAATGTTTATCCAGAAGCTCAAGCTTCAATTGAAGAATGGCAAAACCAATGGCAAAAAGATGCAAAACATTATGTTCTCACTGAAAAAGCTTTAAAAGAACGACGATGGAGAGACGTATTATATCATGCACCTAAAGTTCCAATTAATTCATATTGGCAATCGAAAATTCAGCCCCTAGTTGCACAAGCAAAATTAAATATTGAAGCCCAAACACAATCCTTATTAGCCAAAGCTTATGCAAAAGCCGAGGAGAGAGATTTCTCAACGGCTTTATATTATCTACAGCAAATACCTGAAGAAAGTTCTGCCGGTGCTATGGTTAAACAGAAATTAGCTGAGTACAATCAAAAACGTCAAGTTAGATCAGGATACTATTTATATCAAGCTCACAATCAAGCCTCTATAGGTAACTTTTTCGGAGCAATTAAACTACTGGAAAGAGTTCCTAAAGATGCTGAAGTCTATGCACAAGCAAGAGTCAAACTAGAAGAATATTCCCACAAGTTACGTCTACGTAATCAGCAACAAGAATTAGCTATCTTAAAAACAGTTCCCCTTGCTGAAAGACAAAACACTCCTATTCAGCGGAGAGTATCTCTTCAACCAGAAGATTATTTACAGGAAGTAAATATTCGTAATTAAGCTGAGAAATGGGGAATAGAAGATAATTTTACCAATTCCCCCCATGGTTATTTTACGTTGTTGCATTGCTATTCTGGTTACGCGAATGTCTTTGTGCGATAATTCCGACTTGCAGAATCCCTCGGTTCACAACTGGGGGTATTTTTTTATCTATTCAATTAGACGGAAATAAATTAAATTTAAACTTTCCTATAGACAGAGACAATCTTCTAAAGATCAAGTTAGATTTACAGTTGAACTAGTCCACATTCCAATGTCTTTAATCATAGCCTCCAGTTATTTTTTAGGCTGGAGGTGATTCTTTATAAATCTTTGCTGCATCTCTATTTGATCATTGAAATACTTTTTCTAGATTATCCTGTTCTTTTTGTAATAAAGTGGTAATTTGTGTATACTCATTAAATAATGAAGCATGATTAAGAGTATTTATTAACAGGTCAAATTTATGTGCTTCTCTTGTATCACCATGAGCTAAAACTAAAGGACGAATAGATAACCAAGTGCGATTTATATTTTTCGATGTTTTACTTAACCAGGGTTTATTTCCTGTGGGAATCCAGATTTCTAATTCTCGTTCAATGATTGGTAATGTAATTATTACAATTGGACTTTTGCCTGATTGAATTTGTTTTTTTACATGAGGGTAAAGAGGTGAATTTGGCAAATTTTCACCTTGTTGTTGCAGAAAATTGCCTTTCCGGTTAAACATACAGTAGGCTTTTTGGCGATTGAATATGGTTGCTTTATTTACGCCGTGATGTACTAGTTGCTTGTTTGCTAATTTTTCTTAACTTATGTTATGGTATGCCAATGGCATACATACCACTGGTGAAAAGCGGTCGAATTTCTGGGATTGCACCCCAATACGTTGAGGAGATATGCAGATGAAGGGAAAATCAAAAGCATCAAAAACCCCGCAGGACAAAGACTGTATGATGTCGAATCATACGTCAACGGTAGCTCAGAACGAGCTACCATTATTTGTTACTGCCGAGTTAACTCTTCAAAACAGCGAGATGATCTCGACAGACAAATCGCTTATATGCAATCCCTCTATCCAGAAGCCGAAATCATCAAAGACATCGCCTTGTGGAATCAACTTCAAAAGAAAAGGATTGCAATCCTTACTGGACAAGCTTCTGCGGGGAGATAAGTTCATACTTGTTGTTACCTGTCGTGACAGACTCGCAAGATTTGGGTTTGAACTTATACAGTACATGGTCGAACAAAACGGTGGACAAATCGTGGTTCTCGACGCAACTGTACACTGCCCAAATACTGAACTCACCCAGGATTTACTCTCAATCATTCACGTTTTTTCACGCAGAATGCACGGACTCAGAAAATACTCTCAAAAAATCAAGGAAGATTTATCTAAGTCTGACACCTGCACAGAAAGCGATAATTAAGCAATGGTTTGGTGTTTCTAGATTTGTTTACAATAAAACTATCAAGTTATTGCAAGATGGAGAAATCAAGGCTAATTGGCAAGCTATAAAGACAGGTATTCTTAATGATTTACCTGACTGGTGCAAAAGTGTTCCTTATCAAATTAAATCAATAGCAATTAAGGATGCTTGCAAAGCAGTTAGCAATGCCAAAAAGAAATACAAAAATGGCAGAGGAATAAGTCGATGTAGATTTAGATCCAGAAAATATCCAGTTCGGCTCAAATTAAAGCTGCGGCTACAGGGAATTTGTGGCAAGCTACAGCAACAATGTTAGCTTTTGGAATTGGCACACTACCCATCATGTTGGGCGTAGGTGTTTCCACGGCATTAATTAGTCAAGATCGGCGGAGTCAATTATTTCGCTTGGGTGGGTGGGTAACTCTGATTATTGGTGCTATTACCCTATTGCGGACGGGGGATACGATGACAGACTATAGCGGACACGCTGCCTTAATTTGTTTAAATCTCTCATTGATTGCCCGGCCTGTGAATAGTTTTTGGTCTGCACCTCTGCGTTACCGTCGGGCGTTGGGCGTTGGGGCTTTTGTGCTTTCGGTAGTACATACTATCCATAATCTTGAACACTCACTAGACTGGAATCTTACCGCTTTTTGGTTTTTACCGTTAGAATTTCAGTGGGGAATGAGTGCAGGGGCTGTGGCTTTGGTATTAATGCTCCCTGCGGCTTGTACAAGTTTTGATGTTATGCAAAAGTCATTAGGTAAACATTGGCGGCATATTCATCTTTTGAGTGTACCAGCTTTGTTATTGAGTGCTATTCATACGGTTATGATTGGTTCTCATTATCTGGGGGCTGTAAGATTAAGTTGGCAAAACCAATTAGCAGCCGTGTTACTGAGTCTAATTACCTTAGCTGTATTGTTGATCCGTTCGCGGTATTCTTGGTTATATTTACGTCTAGAAAAATTTTATGTTCCTCCCAATAAATCGCGGTAAATTAACTATTTCTCCTGCACACAAAATCAAGTATCTATTATTAGTTTTATTTGGTTTAATAGTTACTACAAATACTCAAGTTTTAGCCCATACGGTGAAAATATCGGCAGATGTTGGTGCTACTATCCATATAGAACCTAATGATAATCCTCGCGCTGGAGAAGTTACTCAAGCTTGGTTTGCCCTGACTCGGAAAGGTGGTAAGGTAATTCCTTTAAAAGATTGTAATTGTCAGTTGGCTATTTATGCTGAACCTCATGCAGTGGGAGAACCAGCATTACTTGAACCTCCATTACAACCTATTCAAGCTGAACGTTATCAAGGCATTCCAGGGGCAGAAGTAACTTTTCCCAAACCAGGGGCTTATCAGTTGCAATTAAGTGGTAAACCTGTGACTGAAGGAAGTTTTAAACCTTTTGAGTTAAAGTTTGTTGTCACTGTGGCTACAGGAAAGAATATAGATACTCTTCAATCTAGGCCAAGTGTAAATGAGAATCAGCAAGGAACAACAATTGGATTAGCACAACCTTTGATTTGGTTGGGAATTTTGCTGCTGTCTGGAGGGATTTTAGTTTTCTTGGTGCAAACAATGAAGAAGAATAATTAAAGTTAGTCTTTTTTGGCAGTTAACTGAATACTTGGATTTGGTAAAAATGTATATCTCAGATATAATCCTAACCACACAAATCCGATAATTAACAAAGTCCCAATTCCCAGAAAATTCGGCAACCAAAAAACTACCTCTACATGATTTATAGCCCCTGCTTTAATTGTCCATAGCAGTTGATTACCATGCTTTTCTGGTTGGATAGCATTTTCATCATTTTCAATATTCTTGACTCCCCAAGGTGTCTGTAGGCTAAAGTCCAGATTGACAATAGAACTATCACCTTTAGTGGTCAGCATAGCCAAAGAACGCAAATCTAAATCATAAACTAAATGATTTCTGGAAAATAGGAAAAAATTCGTATCTTCTGCAACTAAAGTTGAAGTAATATTTGATATTCCCGAACCATTACCATCTTCATCAGTTCGAGTATTAAAAAAGCCAGTGAATTTTTCTTGTAATTCCTTTGCACTGGTAAAGGGAATTTTAACAACGATTTCTGATGGTGAAATTCTCTCTGTTGAACCTGCTAATTGTCGCGCTCGTTGTTCTAAAGTTTTTAACCATTGTGATAGATAATCACTACTAAAAATAGTGATTTTTTCCGATAATTGAATATGTTGTACTAATTCACCATTATTAGTGCTGTTAAAGTTGACTCCTAAATCATACTTTACACAACCAGATAATAGTAATGAAGAAAAAATTACCATAAATACAATAGGTTTGATTTTGGTAAATTTTCCAATTTTCCTAATTAAAAAAGACACAGATTTGCTTAACTGTAATATCACCTTAATGAAAGTGAATACATTCATGACTAAATTTCTCCTTATTTACTAAAAACTTAACCAAACTAAATAGGAAATTGTTAAACCAATAGCAATTAAAGCTACCCAAACAAAATTATTATCTTTAGTATTGACTGTATTCAGGTCAATATATTCTCGTTCTCCAGGTTTTTGTTTAAATGTAGATTTTTTAGATTGAGAAGTGACAACTATTTTGGATTTGTGATCAGAAGTTATGTCCAAATCGGGAATTTCTGTCATCAATTCTTTAGGTCTGTTAAGTTTGGGTGCTTTTAAAATATATAGTAGGCGCTTTGCTTGTTGACGAATTTCATAATGGGGATGACGAAGGAGTTGTTGACAAAGATTTATCGCTTCTTCCGAACGTCCCGCAGCTTCATAAGCATTCACCAACCAAATTTCGATTTCACCAGCAAAATGGGTATTGTTTTCTAATAGGGCGCTGGCTGTTTCTAGATTTTCTACAGATTTCCGATATTGACCATTTTCAAAAGCAGTTGTCCCCATTTGATAATGAGATTTAGCGAGTTCTAAATTTTCTGTGGTCATTGGTCATTAGTCAGTTGTCAGTTGTCAGTAGGGGCGAAGCATTTGGAAGATAAATTATCGCTCATTGCCAAAAATAGTTCTCCAAATGCTTCGCCCGTACAG
>NZ_LJOQ01000106.1:70784-140379 GCF_001672255.1 Anabaena sp. AL09 | reverse complement strand
TTGAAAATATTAAAACCTCAAATCCAATCGGTGTAGGGGTTTCAGGGATATTTTACCGAAAATATCATAAAGGGAGCGGTAGAGCCATGAAATTTTACCAATGAATCCTGTAGGGGTTTAGCATTGCTAAACCCTTCCGAATTAATTTTGCTGTAACTTGTCCCCAATCTCGATTATTGTTTCGACTGATGAGAACCGAGAATCATTGTCCCAATTCCCACATCTGTAAATACTTCTAACAGTAAAGCATGAGGAATCCGCCCATCAATTATATGTGAAGCCTTGACTCCTTGAGCAAGCGATCGCACACAACAATTCACTTTAGGAATCATCCCTCCACTGACTATACCATCAGTAATTAATTGCCGCGCTTCCCGAATATCCACTTTCGGAATTAAAGTAGAAGGGTCTTTATAATCTCTTAAAATTCCTCTGGTATCAGTCAGCAAAATTAACTTTTCTGCGCCCAAAGCTGCGGCTATTTCCCCCGCTACCGTATCCGCGTTAATATTATAAGCCTGTCCAGTTTCATCAGCAGCCACGCTGGAAACAACGGGAATATAGCCATTACTAGCAAGTGTTTCTAAAATTTTGATATTGACATTACTAACTTCCCCCACAAACCCAATCCCTTCATCACCTTGAGGACGAGCCGTAATTAAGTTACCATCCTTACCACAAAGCCCTACAGCCATTCCTCCAGCTTGGTTAATCAAAGCGACAATTTCTTTATTTACCCGCCCCACTAACACCATTTCTACTACATCCATGGTTGCTGCATCAGTAACACGCAAACCATTTTTAAATTGCGCTTCAATTCCTAACTTGCCTAACCAACTATTAATTTCTGGACCACCACCATGCACTAGAATAGGCCGCAAGCCAACGCAAGATAAAAAGACCACATCACGAATAACTTTATCTTTGAGGTTACTATCCTTCATGGCTGCGCCACCGTATTTAACCACAACGGTACGACCAGCGAATTGTTGAATGTAAGGTAGTGCTTCGCTGAGAATTTCTACGCGATTAGCTTCAGCTTGCCTGATATACTCTATATCATTAATCATGTTATTACCCAAGTTGCTAGTTATCTAGTTTATGGGATAACTAGCAACAAGAGTTAATCAGCTATGGTGATAGGAGCAGGGGGAAATATTTATTCCCTATTCCCTATTCCTAAGAGAGTTGAAACAAGAAAGTGACTAAATCTCCTTTACCCAAGCTGATGCGATCGCCTGGACGGAGGCGATGTCTGTTTCCAGGTAACAGAGGTAAGTTATTGACATAAGTACCATTGGAACTACCTGCATCTTCTAGATAACAAGCATCTCCCTCAATCCGAATGTCTGAGTGAATCCGCGAAACAATTTCCGAATTTGGGAACCCAGAAACATCTATATCGGGAGGAATACGATCATTCGGCTTACCAATATGCACAACCGAGAGATTTTGTGGTAATTCTATTTCTTGGTTAGCTTGAACATGGAATAACCGTGCTACTACCTGTTGCAATTGGGTATTTGCCACCTTTACTTGTGGTGCGGCTGGGGCTACTTCAGGAACTGTGAGGGGATCGATCTGAGGTACATAAGCAGGAGGAATATAAGCTTCCGGTTCTGGTGCTACAGGCGCAGGTGGGGCTGTCAGCACAGGTGGAATATAAATTTCTGGTTCAGGTGCTACCGGTGCAGGGACAGAAGGAATATAAACAGCTTGTTCCTGAACTACAGGTGCGGGTGTCAGTACAGGGGGAATATAAACTTCTGGTTCTGGTGTTACAGAAGGAACATAAACAGCTTGTTCCTGAACTACAGCCACCGGTGCAGGGGCGGGAATAGCGCTAACAGGAGGATTGGCGGCGGGCGCAATTTCTAAAGCATCGGGCTGTAACAGTTGCATCATCAGGTCAGGAGCGACCACTGGGGCTGGTTGTACAGGCTTAATCGCAATAGTTGGGGTAACTGCGGGAGTAACACCAAAATGGAGATTGTAACCGCACTGACCACAGAAGGCGGCATCTGACTGTACAGTTGCTCCACAATTAGGACAACTAGCTGTAGCTGGTAACGGCGTATAACAAGCTTCACATTGAACAGCGCCGTCTGGGTTGGGATGATTGCAATTAGGGCAGACGATCATGGATTTAAGCCTTAGTGAAGGTCGTTGTAAAAATATTACTGACAAGCACATAAGTAACTTTAGCGTTTAATGCTAACAATTACTTAGAGTGAGAACAAGTTGATCATTGGTGATTATTCTTAATTATCTAAATCATCCAAATCTCAAGAATCATAGTTAGTGTTGAAGTTCCAAACCAGCGGCTGCGTCTAGCAACCAGTAAAGTTCTCCCTGGGGTTTAATTAGCCGAGATGGATAGACGAAATCATCTGCCACCGGTGCGAAAATTTGGGCTAAAGCCGGTCTTTTGTTAGCACCAGCAGCCAAAAAAATCACACTGCGAGCCGCGTTAATAAATGGGTAAGTAAAGGTGATGCGGAGATTATCATCTTTATTACCAACAGTGATTAGGCGATCGCACACCTTGAGAGCTTTCGTGTGGGGAAACAAAGATGCAGTATGGGCATCATCACCCATTCCCAGTAAAACTACATCTAATGCCGGGAACTCTCCCGATATAGAATTAAAAAATGTTTGGAGATGCTGGTTATACTTAGCTGCATCCACCTCTGGATTAGCCGACAAGGTGGGGATAGCATGAATATTCGTCTGGGGAATAGCAACCTGATTTAACCATGCCCGCCGCGCCATCAGTTCATTGCTATCAGGGTGATCTGCCAGAACATAACGCTCATCTCCCCAGAATACATGAATTTTATCCCAAGGCAACTTTTGATTAGCGATGGCTTCATACAACGGTTTTGGTGTGCTGCCACCTGATAAAGCGATTGTAAATTGTCCCCGTTCACTAATAGCAGTTTCTACTTTCGACAGAATCAATTCTAGCGCCCGTTGGACGAGTGCCGATACACTGGAGTGGACTTCAACAGTTTTGTTCATGGCATTATCATTACATAGCTTGTTTCTTGGCAATACCATAGCGAACTTTTGACAATTTTCCGCTTTAACTCTGGAAATTTTTAATATCCTCAAGTTAAACCATCAATTATCGTCCTCCACCTTCTTTATCATTATTTGTGGTTGGTTGTCAGTAGTCAGTTGTACTAATCGCTGATCATCACCGCGTTGTTTTTACATTATTCTCATCTTCTAGAGATAATTCATTTTTAATGATCTTGTATTTTAAGACTGTACTTTTTTTGTCATTAATGGGAAAATCAACAAAGAAAGGATTATCATGTCTTAAAAAATTCTTGCACACTAATTCAGCAAAATGATGAAAGTGAATTATACACTCTGTGTATGCTTCACAATACTTTGCTAACATTGGTTTTTCAAGGTAACCCGGATAGATTATATCATCTGACCAATCTCCATTAATTATAAAAAGATTCATCGAACTCTTGTAACAATGATAAGTAGAAAAGTAAGCCTTTAAAGCAATTTTCAGAGAAATAAATGCTAAATCAATATCTGTATCGCTTCTTTTTTGAAGATTAAAACCATTGCTGGCTATCTTTTGGAGTTCTGTTTGTTTTTGTGTTTTCTTATTCATATTTTCTCAAAAGTTACTAGACAAAAACAATAAATAAAATCTTTAAGAAGAAATAACTGTCGTTTGAACATTGATATCAATATTCAGCTTTTTCCGCAAAACATTCAAAATAGCAGTCAAATTATCCATTGTCGGATTACCTTTTGCCGATAACATCCGGTGTAAACTCTTGCTAGGTTTAGAAGTTTCAATTGCCAATTGTTCAAAACCTACCGTTGCATTAACAATATCTCTCAAAATCAATCTTGCTGTTTCTGGTTCACCATTCAGGAAGAGAAAAATAGCTTCATCAAGTAGAGCTATTGTGAACTGAGAATCTTTTTCCACTCGTGCGTTAATAGTTTCTTTGAAATCTCTAGTAAGTGCCATAATAACTACCTTTTCTCTTTATTCTTGTTGTCAGTCTCTTGATTTATCGTAAGTTCTTTTTTTCGCTTTTTGTACTCTTGGTACAATTCTTTAGCACGACTAATATCAGATTGCTGATTTTTCTTTGTTCCCCCACCAAATAATACTATAAATTGCTTACCATCCTGAGCCAGATAAATCCGATATCCTGGACCCCAATCAATTTTATATTCACCAATTCCCTCAAACCATTTAACATTTGATGTATTACCTAACTCCAAACGAAACTTAGCCACAGTCACCTTCGCAGCAGCTTGAGCATCCAATTTATCAAACCATTCTTGATAAGGACTGGAACCATCTTCTTTAAGATATTCTTCAACTTTCATAATAGAGACAGCTTTATAGTAACTTATATGTTACCATGCGTCAAGCAGTATTATTCTAAATAAACCTAAAATTACAATATAGGTTTTTCAAATAGTAGCAATGCTAGTACAAAATCCATAATAAAAATTGCCACCCAAGTAGTGACAACTGCTGTTGTGGCTGACTCTCCCACTTCCTTTGCACCTCCTTGAGTTGTCAGTCCCCAATTACAGCCATTAACAGAAACTATAGCCCCAAAAATTAACCCTTTAAGTAAAATAATAAAAATATCTGATGGTAATAAAAACGCTCTCACCGATTCTAAAAATGTTTCGGGAACAACTTGATAAAATTGTGCAGCCGCAAAAGCTCCTCCAATCATACCTGTAACTACAGCAAAAATCATCATTACAGGCATCATCAAACAGCAAGCAATGACTCTAGGTAAAACTAGATAATCAATCGGATCTGTTCTGAGCATATATAAAGCGTCAATCTGCTCCGTCACCCGCATTGCCCCTAATTCCGCAGCAAAAGCTGAACCAACTTGTCCAGCGATAATACTAGCAGTAAGAATCGGCGCTAGTTCTCGACAAAATGCTAAAGCAAATGCACCTCCAACACTATCTACAGCCCCAAATCTCACTAATTCCCTAGCGGTTTGAATAGTGAAAATCATCCCCGCAAAACCGTTAACTAGCAAGACTGGAGAAATAGAAGCCGGGCCTGCCGTTACCATATGTTCTAATATTTTGCGATAGTAGGTTTTTCCGCGCAGGAAATGCAATAGAATTTGACCGAACAACAGAAATGATGACAAACAGCGAATTATCCAAGATTGTTCTAAATTTCTTTTTGGTTGCAAGCAGTTTACGGCCACTAATTGAATTTTGGTACTTGGGAATTATGACAACTTAACCTTTGATAAATAAAGTATTCCAATCACTAATTGCATTTCTTTGAGCAGTTAATAATTGCTGGATACCTTGTTCAGAAAAATCTAGCATTTGATTTAATTGTTCACGGCTAAAACTACCTGCTTCGGCTGTTCCCTGAACTTCAATAATTCCCATTTTATGATTCATGACTACGTTAAAATCCACATCTGCGGCTACATCTTCAACGTAGTTAAGATCCAAAAATGGTTCACCCTCCAACAAGCCTACAGAAATTGCTGCTATTTGTCCATACAAAGGCGATCGCTCTAAAACTCCCTGCTGCAATAATTGAGAAATAGCATGAGCCAAAGCCACAAACCCCCCTGTAATTGCCATTGTCCTCGTTCCTGCGTCCGCTTGTAATACATCTGCATCCACAGTTAGCGTCCGTTCTCCTAAAGCCTCAAAATCCAAGGCAGCCCTTAAACTCCGCCCAATTAAACGCTGAATTTCCTGTGTTCTGCCCGATAATTTCATTAATTCCCGTTCCTGGCGTTTCTGGGTAGCAGAAGGCAACATTCTATATTCAGCCGTCAACCAACCCTTACCACTACCAGTTAAAAATCTAGGTACTCCTTCCGCAACGCTGACGGTACACAGAACTTGAGTATCACCACATTTAGCTAAAACAGAACCAGGTGCAAAGCGGGTGAAATTAGGATAAAAACTATGGGGACGGAGTTCACAGGGGGTTCTCCCGTCAGGACGTTGCCAAGTCATCGAAGTTGCCTCAAAATTTTTGCTTACTGCCTTATAGAATAACTGAGTAATAGCAATAAAACTATTTATTACCAATTAACCTAATAAAGTTAAAATATTTTGCTGTACTTGTTCTGGAGACTGATCACCATTAATAGTTAATAACCGCCGCCGCCGATCATAGTATTCTAAAATTGGAATAGTGCGATAGCGAAGCGCTCCGTAGGAATCATAAAATAACTCTATCCGACGTTGGACAATTTCCGGTTGATCGTCAGGGAGTGAACGCCCTAACGAACGATTAACCATGACTACTGCGGAAACTTGTAGATAAATTGCCCAATCGAGATTTTGCCCTAAGTCTTCTAACAAAAAATCTAATTCTTCACATTGAAAAGCAGTTCTTGGATAACCTTCTAAAATCCAACCATTATTTAGGAGTTGCTTGAGACGGACTTTAATAAATTCAATCATCATTTCATCTGGAACTAACTCTCCATCTTCCAAATAAGGTTTAGCTTCCATAACTAAATCATTTAATTCACCATAGGCACTATTTTGACTATTTCCAGATATGGCTTCTCGTAAAGTTTCACCGGTAGAAACCAAGGGAACATCAAAAAACTTACCAAGCTTTTGGGCTTGAGTGCTTTTTCCTGCCCCTGAACCCCCTAAAATTACTAATCTCACCACAACTTAACCCTCATATATAAAATTCACTATTTTTGCAGGATATTTTGTTATAGCAATCTTAAATCATTTGGAGAAAAAATATCTCTAAATCAGTGAAAAAGTTAAAACTAAATATCAAGGCGGTTTTAGTTATGAATACTGCTGTATGATAACTATATGTTTTGCTATCAGCGAAGATTTGCATTTAATTGTAAGTCGTTAAATTTATAGTGAGTTTTTAAACTTTGCCTTATGGTTGCCCAACTAGAAACCCCAGGTCTAAATTCGACTCTCAGCTTACCATATTCCGTAGAAGGACTATTGCAAGTTTTTACTAGTTCCCAGCGGAGCTTTTTTACGAGCGTCATGGCACAAGCGCTGAGAATTGCTGGACAAGGTACACCAGTATTAATAGTCCAGTTCCTTAAAGGTGGTATTCGTCAAGGACATGAACGACCTACCCAAATGGGAAAACATTTAGACTGGATTCGCTGTGATTTGCCTCGTTGTATTGATAATTCAGATTTAGATGAATCGGAAAATCAAGCTTTACAAGAACTTTGGCAACATACCCAAAAGGTAGTTAATGAAGGTAAGTATTCTTTACTGGTATTAGATGAGTTGAGTTTAGCGGTTAATTTCGGTTTAATTCCTGAATCTGAGGTTTTAGAGTTTCTTGCTCACCGTCCTCCTCATGTTGATATTATTCTCACAGGTTCTCAGATGCCAACGTCTCTTTTAGATGTGGCAGACCAAATTACAGAAATTCGTCGCAGTCATCAACCTTAAGTATTAAGATATCCTAGTAAGTTGGTTTAAATTATTTGTGAACTTGTGATTAAAAACGACATCTGGATTACCGAAATGGCTCAAAAAGGCATGATTTCGCCTTTTGAGTCGAGTTTAATTCGTCATTCTGAAGAACTACCCGTAATTTCATTTGGACTTAGTAGCTTTGGCTACGATATCCGACTATCAGCAGAGGATTTCCGTATTTTTAGACATATTCCTGGAACTGTGGTAGATCCTAAGCATTTTAATCCTGAAAACTTGGAAGCAACAAAACTTCATCAAGATCCTAATGGTAGCTACTTCATCCTTCCAGCACACTCCTATGGTCTTGGGGTTGCGCTTGAAAGGCTAGAAATACCGGATAACATTACAGTAATTTGCATAGGAAAAAGCACTTATGCGCGTTGTGGTATAATTGCAAATGTAACTCCTGCTGAAGCAGCTTGGCGCGGTTATTTGACTTTAGAATTATCTAATGCGTCCAGTGCTGACTGTCGTATTTATGCCAATGAAGGAATAGTGCAGTTGATGTTTTTGGAAGGAGCGCCTTGTGCTGTAAATTATGAAGCACGTCAGGGTAAATATCAAGACCAATTAGGTGTTGTAACTCTAGCTAAGGTTTAAATTTAATGTAAAATTTAGAGTTTAATTTTGAGCTAGAGAATAGGGAGATTAACAAATGTCAGTGCTTACAAATACCGATTTGAGAAGAATTTTATGTTATGACGAAAACCAGTGGCATGAAAAACCACTATTAATTGAGGATGGTTCAGATGATTGTATTACACCTATGGGCTATGATTTAAGGGTAGGTGGATTTTACAAAAGATTAATTGGCAAGCCAAACCTCGATACTTTAGATGAAGGAAAGTCAATTGAAATCAAGCCTGGAGATATAGCTTTAATTAGTACATACGAAAAGTTGAAGATGCCAAAGGATGCTTCAATTTCAGCTTTAATATTATCAAAAGTATCACAAGTTTCTCGTGGACTATCCAATATATCTACAAAAGTTGATCCAGGCTGGGGAGAAGGTGAACTATTAATACCAGTACAAAATTTTTCAAAAGATGTTATTACACTAAGATATAAAGAGAAATTTTGTACTATAGTATTTTTTAATAATGAATCACCAGCTTCTCCTGCATACAAACCAAGTTCAAGCAGGGCGAAATTTTTTAACTTACTTTCTCAGACCAATAGAGCATCCTTAGTAAAAGATTTTCAGCTAGGCTTAGTATCTATCTTGATAATAGGAATAGCAGTTACTATGGGCTATTACTATTTTGGTAATTCCCCCGGTTTTGGAGTTACAGTAACAGCAGGTATAGCAATAGAAAGAGTAGCTTCAGTTATAGCTTCGAGATTGATAGGTAGAAGATAATTAGAATATAATGAGTGAAGCTGTTTTAGATCAACAACAAGTGATAAAAAGAAACATTAGTCAATTATTGTCACAATTGACTAATACCTATCAAAATACACGTAGCGAAAGGAAGGAAATTGTGACTCAGTTTCCTCCAGAGAATGAAGAGTTTTCACTATTAGAAGAAATTGAACTTTTAACAGTAAATTTAAGAGGTTATGCTAGTCAAATTGCAGCTACAGGTCAAATAGTTAATAAAGAGCAGGTAATTTCTCAATTACAAACAATGCGAGTTTTTAGTGTTTCCCCAATTGGGAATTTTTACTTTAGCAATAATGGCAAGTATGAACAAATAAAAAATTATATTAGGATGTTAGATTACTTGCGGTTACTATTGTTAGAATATTTGCAATCTCTTTAAAAGTTAAAAATCAAGTTAGATTCTTTTTTAACCCAAATTCCGCACCCACACTGTCACGTTCTTTGAACGGAGATGATATTATGAGTCGCTCCCGAATTATTCAGCCTGGTCAAAGTTATACTTTTAGTAAATACTTTGAGTTACCATTTTCTCCTGAAGATATTTTGGCGGAACTTGGTTGTGTTTATCAACGTGAACGGCTAAAATTACCAACGACAGAATCAACACCTCGCTATATTAAAGAATTGCACCGAGTAATTGAACGTAACCTCCAACGGGTCAAATTATTAAGTGAAGATGCCCGTAAACAAGCAATTATAGCACCGATTCTTTTAGAAGTTTGTGAAATTACAGAAACTCAATTAAATATTGAATATCCTATTAGCGTTAGCGACCAATTAAAAGGTAGTTTAGATTATTACATTAATAAAAGTGAGAGTTTATTAGTTATTGAAGCTAAACAAGCAGATTTAAGTAGAGGATTTACACAATTAGCTGTTGAATTAATTGCTCTTGACCAATGGATAAATTCAGAAAAACCAATACTTTATGGAGCAGTAACTACTGGTGAAGATTGGCGATTTGCTATCTATAAACGTCAGGAAAAAGAAATAATTGAAGATATAAAATTATATCGAGTTCCTGAAGAATTAACTGAATTAGTCAGAATTTTAGTTGCTATAGTTAGCAATTAATATTAAGAAAAAGTAGGTTGGGTTAAGCGACAGCGCAACCCAACAAAATTATTTATAATGTTGGGTTTCCTTGCGTCAACCCAACCTACACTATTTCAGGTTACTATATTGATGTATCTTCAATTTTACTGATTTATCCTGTTCATAAATAAACTGTTCTTTCATTAACAAAGCCATTTCCGCTTTTTGCAATTCTACACCTAAGTACATTGCATGAGAAACTTGTAAACCAGGACAATCTGTGAATATTTGCTGGGAAAGTTTATGTGCAGATTTACCGGAATAACAATTAACTACCTCTCCAGAACCAGGAGTTGTATGTTCGACAATAATTTGATTATCCTGGATAGTAATAATAAAACTACCAGCAGGATCAAAATAGTCTTTTTGCTGAGAAATTTTAGGATATTGAGATGAAATGACATTAGCGACATTTTCAAAACAATCATCATAAATATGAGCGCTTTGACTAATGGTAATTAATGCCCCCATTTTTAATGTATGGTCAGTTTTTTTAATTAAAGAATTATAAATATATTTTTGTAAAGCCCTTAATCCCATGGCATTTGCTGGCCAAGCTGAAAACATATCATTACTTCTGAATGTCGCTGTTAAAGAGAGTTCATTATCAACTATTCTCACCCAAATATGATTAAGACAAGGTGGATTGTCATTGTCATCTTGACTAGCATCCCATAAAGACATTACAGCCCTAGCGGAATCAATATCATTGGCTAGTTTTTCAATTACCTTTTCAATTTGATCTCGTCCAAACCAAGAACGTAACCGTTGTCCATAGGTGTATTTTACTCCTTCTCGATTGGGTGCATCATCTAAAATTTGGGAAATATATTCTGCTAAGAAACTTCTATCAATTGGTAAATAATTGGGTTCAGGAAAATATAAATCTTCCGGTTCGTCGGTGACAACTGCCATTAAATCTATCAATTCTTGCCATTTGCCATCATAACCAGTTGGTCTAATTGTGCCAGTGGTTTTAATTCTGTGAATGATTTTTACCCAAGTTTCCGCGATGGTTTTGCCTTCAATTCTGTGTCCATAGCGTGTTCCTGGCAAAACCGTTGGTTCAACTGTAGTCATGGGAAATTCTACAGGCATTCCCCAAGGTGCTACTATTTCTTTTTGGGCGTAATATTGAATTTTCTCGACAGCATCAGAAATTGATATAGCGTCTTGAATTTCTACGGAATGGCGTAATTTTTCCAAGGCATTGATATCAATATCAATATCAATATAACCAGGAATTTGAGAACGAATTACCCAAGATTTTCGCCCCGCATCACTAATATTTTCTTCCACACCATGACGGAAAAAATCGCCTAAACATTGACAAGCACCGGCGTTTTTATCTTCTTTGGTGGCATTGAGAATAACTAAATAGTGAACGTGGGGATTTAGTAACAAATTGCGAATTAGTAAGTTTATACCCCTAGTCGGTGAGTATAACTGTCCAATTACAGCATATTCGTTTGATTGTAGATGTTTAGCTACAGCTTGCTTCACCATCCACCCTGTAATTACTGCGGTTTGACCGCTACCATAAATCAATTGGTTTGGTTTGTGCTGGGCTGTGTAATAAAATTGGGTTAGTTGGCTACTCACTTGATTTACCAAATTTTTAGATAGCAATCTTTGATTATTTAGGATACAATGATTGATCGGGATTAATCACAAATTATCAAAAAAAGTCTTGAGTACATAATTTGTGTGATAATAATAACCTAAATTATGAATTGATAACGGTGTAATTAGGCATGGATTATCGGGATGCAGGCGTTGATGTTGAAGCGGGTAGAGCTTTTGTAGATCAAATTCGCAATTTGGTTCACAGCACCTTTAGAAAAGAGGTTTTAGGGGGACTAGGTGGCTTTGGTGGTTGCTTTCAACTCCCCACAGGTTACAAAGAACCAGTTTTGGTTTCCGGGACAGATGGTGTGGGGACAAAGCTGAAAATAGCTCAAATTCTCAATCGTCATGATACTGTGGGCATAGATTTGGTGGGGATGTGCGTTAATGATGTGTTGACATCGGGTGCAGAACCGCTGTTTTTTCTAGATTATGTGGCTACAGGTAAGTTAGATAAGGAACAATTAACTCAGGTGGTAGCAGGAATCGCTACCGGTTGTAAATTAGCTGGTTCGGCTTTATTGGGGGGAGAAACGGCGGAAATGCCCGGTTTTTACCAAGTTGGTGAATACGATTTGGCGGGTTTTTGCGTGGGAATTGTGGAAAAGAGCCGAATGCTAGATGGTTCCCAGATGCAGGTGGGTGACGTAGCTATCGGTTTAGCTAGTTCAGGTGTCCATAGTAATGGGTTGAGTTTAGTCAGAAAAATTGTCAGTGATGGTGGTTTTGCTTGGACTGATACCCCAGATTTATTAAATGGTGCATCTATTGGGGAAACTTGTCTCACTCCTACACGCATTTATGTAAAATCTGTTTTAGCTGCGTTGCAATCAGATTTAGAGATTCATGGCATGGCTCACATTACTGGTGGCGGTTTACCAGAAAATTTACCAAGATGTTTAAGTAAGGGTCAAGGGATTAAAATGATCCCTGATAGTTGGACTATTCCTCCTGTCTTTCATTGGTTAGCTGCGGCTGGTTCTGTGGGTGCTGAGGCTATGTATAATACATTTAATATGGGTATTGGCTTTGTGTTATTAGTTCCACCCCAGCAAGCAGAACAGGTAATTACTCATTTTCAATCTCAGGATATCTCCGCTAATATAATTGGTGAAGTTGTCACTGGAGCAGGTGAATTAGTCGGTTTGTTGTAACAATGGTGGTATACAGATAGAACCTATACGCAAAATTCATATTTTCTTGATGGAAGTAATTAAAAATACTCATCGCCATCAGCGTTAATATTTGCTAACGTAGTCTTAACATATTGCAAAAATCAATTGGTGCAGTTGAGGAAGTATCTGTATTTACTGGTTAGTGGTATTGGTTATATCTCATTTATAAGTGTGGCGTGTTGGTGTTTTGAGAAAAATGTAATTTTCGTGTAGAGGGGTTATGGTTATAAATTTTGCCCGGACTACTGTTTCTAAGGAACTACTAAAGCAAGTATTCCAACGCATTGATGCACAAAGTTGTCCCCAGTTATTTAATTTTCATATGCACACGGTTCACTCGGATGGCAAACTAGAACCGGGTGATTTGATGAGTCAAGCGATCGCAATTGGCTTAAAAGGTCTGGCTATCACTGATCATCACAGTATCAGTGGCTACCAAGCAGCCCTGACTTGGTTGGAAGATTGGAAGTGGAGTAATTCTGATGCTCATGTTCCATATTTGTGGAGTGGTGCAGAAATTAATGCCAATCTGCTGGATAATGAAGTTCACATTCTGGCTTATGCTTTTGAGTCAGAACATCCCAGTATGAAGCCATACTTACAAAAAATTCCTAGTGTCGGCAAGGCTTATCAAGCAGTTAACGTGATTACAGCTATTCACGAAGCAGGAGGACTAGCGGTACTTGCTCACCCAGCCCGGTATAGGCGATCGCATTTTGACCTCATTCCTGCGGCTGCGGGTGATGGTATTGATGGTGTTGAGACTTTCTACGCTTACAATAATCCTAAACCTTGGAAACCTAGTGTGGTGGAAACTGAGGAAGTTCAACAATTAGCGGAAAAATTCGATTTATTTAGCACCTGTGGTACTGATTCGCACGGCTTTAATTTGCTGCATAGGTTGTAAATCTGTATTTACCTCTTTTAAACTCCTGGTTTACTGGCCAGGGGTAGGGGTAGGGGGAGTAGGGGAGTAGGGGAGTAGGGGAGTAGGGGAGTAGGGGAAGTAGGGGAAGTAGGGGGAGTAGGGGGAGTAGGGGGAGTGAAAAAGAATTTTTCCCATGACCAATGACAACTAACAACTGACAACTGACAACTGACCAATGACTAAAGAACTATTAAAACAAGTAAGAGTAATTGATCCTGTGCAGAAAACTGACACAGTAACAGATGTATTAATTATTGATGGTTATATTCAAGAGATCGTCCCACAAATTACAGATTTTAGTGCTGATACTTCTATTCGTGATTGTCAAGGCTTAATTCTTGGGGCTGGATTAGTTGATTTATATAGTCATTCAGGCGAACCGGGATTTGAAGAACGAGAAACTTTAAGTTCTTTATTACAAGCTGCCGCTGCTGGTGGTTTTACTAGAGTTGGTGTTTTACCAGATACATCACCACCCATTGATAAACCTGCTTTAGTGACACATTTACAGCAACAGAGAGATAGGGAAAAACCTTGTCCCCATTTGCACATCTGGGGGGCAATTACCTTGGATTTAGCAGGTAAACAATTAACAGAGGTAGCAGATTTAGCCGCAGCGGGGGTTGTGGGTTTTACTGATGCTAAACCTTGGGACAATTTGGGGATAGTTAGACGGGTTTTGGAGTATCTGCAACCCTTTGGCAAACCGGTGGCTTTTTGGCCATGCGATCGCCATTTAGCGGCTAATGGTAGGATGCGAGAAGGTGCGGAAGCCTTGCGAATAGGTTTACCCCCGATTCCAGCCAGTGCGGAAACAACGGCTATTGCCGCATTATTAGAATTAGTTGCGGATATTGGTACACCAGTCCACATTATGCGTGTTTCCACTGCTCGCAGTGTCGAATTAATTGCTCAAGCTAAAGCTCAAGGTGTGCCTGTTACCGCTAGTACCACATGGATGCACGTTTTACTAGATACAACAGCTATTAGAAGTTATCACACATCCTTGCATTTAGATCCGCCCTTGGGAAATCACCAAGATATGCTATGCTTGCGGGAAGCGGTAAGAACAGGGGTAATAGATGCGATCGCTATTGATCACGCACCTTATACTTATGAGGAGAAAGTTCAAGCCTTTGCCGAATCACCACCGGGGGCAATTGGTTTAGAATTAGCATTACCCCTACTTTGGCAAAATCTCGTAGCGACTGGGGAATTTACAGCTTTGGAATTATGGCGCGTTTTGAGTCATCAACCTGCGGCTTGTTTACAACAAGAAGTTAAAGCGATTCAACCCGGTGAAAAAGCCGAGTTAACTTTATTTAATCCTCTGCAAATTTGGCAGGTAAATAAGGCAAATCTTCAGACACTTTCTTATAATACTCCTTGGTTTGGTCAAGAAGTTACAGGTCGGGTTGTGCAAGTTTGGTGTAATACTAAATTGTAAGATTTTAAGATTATTTGAACGCAGATGAACGCGGATAAACACAGATAAATATGAATGATGATTATTCTGTGCAGCTTTACATAAAGTTGGTATAATCTTATTTAGTATATCAGAACTATATTAATATTCCATGTCTGATCTAATTCTGTTTTGGCATCGTCGAGATTTACGCATTTCTGATCATACGGGACTAGCTGCGGCTAGAGAAAAAAGTGCGAAGATTGTGGGTGTATTTTGTCTAGATCCCCAAATTCTCGAAGGTGATGATATTGCCCCTGTTAGGGTAAAGTATATGATGGGGTGTTTGCAATCTCTTCAGGAAAGATATCAGCAAGCGGGTAGTCAATTATTGATTTTACAAAATGATCCTGTTATTGCAATTCCTAAATTAGCAGCAGCATTGAAAGCAAAAGCAGTATTTTGGAATTGGGATGTTGAACCTTATTCCCAAATAAGAGATTTAGCAGTAAGTGAGGCTTTGAAAGTTGAAGGAATTGAATTTCTTAACTATAATTGGGATCAATTATTGCAATCTCCAACGGAAATTTTTAGCGGTGCAAAAACTCCCTATACTGTTTATACTCCTTTCTGGAAAAATTGGATTACTAAATCTAAAGCTAAACCTGTTAAAACTTTAGCAAATCTAGAGAATTTAACAGCTAAAGAAGAAGAAATTGCTCAACAAGAGGGAACAGTTAATTTACCTGCTGCTGAAGATTTAGGTTTTATTTGGGATGCAGAATTAATAATTTCTCCCGGAGAATTGGCAGCACAAGAAAAATTAGATAATTTTGCAAAATCTGCTATTAATGGATATCAAGAACAGCGGAATTTTCCCGCAGTTGATGGTACATCTCAATTAAGTGCAGCTTTGAAGTTTGGTATCATTGGTATTAGAACTATTTGGCAAACTACTATAGAAGCCTTAGCAAATAGTAATAGTGAAGAAGTAAATGCCAGTATCCAAACATGGCAAAAAGAATTAGCATGGCGGGAATTTTTTCAACACGCTATGTACCATTTTCCAGCCTTAGCTAATGGTGCATATAGAGATACTTTTAAAACCTTCCCTTGGCAAAATAATGAAACATATTTTCAGGCTTGGTGTGAGGGCAAAACAGGTTATCCTATAGTTGACGCGGCTATGCGGCAATTAAATGAAACAGGCTGGATGCACAATAGATGTAGAATGATTGTTGCCAGTTTCTTGACTAAAGATTTAATTATTAATCCCCAATGGGGAGAAAAATATTTTATGCAGAAACTCATTGATGGTGATTTATCTGCTAATAATGGAGGTTGGCAATGGAGTGCTTCTAGTGGTATGGACCCCCAACCATTACGCATTTTTAATCCAGCTAGTCAAACCCAAAAATTTGATGCAGAAGCAGAGTATATTCGGCAATGGATACCAGAATTGCGTTATGTAGATCCAGAATATTTGGTAACTGGGAAAATTCCCCCGTTAGATTATTATGGAACAAATTATCCGCAACCAATTGTTGATCATAAACAACAGCAAGCTTTATTTAAGCAGTTATATCAGCAACAAAAAGCTGTTAGTTAATTAACAAGTAGTCTGTTAAAGACATTTTAATGGTTAATGGTTCTATTCCTCCCCTGCTCACCCTGCTTGTCTTCATCCGTCATTTTTGGATTGACAGACTACTAGGAGGAGTTGGATTAATAATTATTCCCTATTCAATTTTGAAGTTAACGGGTAAACGAGTATAAATCCCTTGAGGGTCATTCATTGTTTGTAAAGTTTTTATTTCCTGTTGTAATTTTCCCAATTCATTTATGAGGGGGTTGGAATTTTTAGTTTGGGTTTTTTCTATTCCTAGTTTGGCTTTTGTTTCATCTAATTTTTTACCAAATAAGCGTTCTGGAAATGTACTAACTCTGGGATATTCTTGTATTTCCCAATCAGTTCCTAATTTTGCTTGTTTAGCTGCATATTCAATGGCTACATTTAAACCACCAATTTCATCAACTAGACCGATTTGTTTGGCTGCTGTTCCTGACCAAACTCTTCCTTGGGCGATTTCTGCTACTTTTGCAGTTGGGATTTTCCGTCCTTGGGAAACTTTCTCCAAGAATAGGTTATAAATGCGGTTAACACTGCGTTGATAAACTGCTAATTCTTGAGGTGATTTAGGACGGGAAATGGTTTGTTGATCTGCATATTGGGATGTTTTCACGGAATCCCAAGTTATGCCATTATTATTGCCCAATTTTTGACCATTAAATAATACGCCAAAAACACCAATAGAACCTGTAATTGTGTTAGCTTGGGCAAAAATGCGGTTGGAATCACTAGCAATCCAATAACCACCGGAAGCAGCCACATCTCCCATGGAAACGATGACGGGTTTAATTTGACGAGTTAATTTGATTTCTCGCTGCATGATTTCGGCTGCGGTAGCACTACCACCAGGGCTATTAATTCTTAAAACTACTGCTTTTATTTGATTATTTTGCCTAATTTTTGAGAATACTTTTGCAAAGTTATCACCGCCAATTTGTCCTTCGTCACCGCTACCGTTGACTATTTCTCCTTCTGCATAAACAATGGCAATTTTATGATCTGAATCTAAGGATTTTCCAGGAACTTCTGCATAATTACTCAAGCTGATTTTTGTGAATGTTTTATCTTTTTCCTGCTTACCAGTTAATTTTTTCAAATCAGTAAATACTTGATCTTCATAAGCAATTGTATCTACTAAACCATTAGATTTAGCTGCTGTGGCTTCTAAAATTGGTTGACTATTAGCGATCGCTTGCAATTTTTGGGGTAGAATGTTTCTACTTGTACCCACAGATTTCCGCCACTCTCCCCACACATCATCTAACAATTTCTGCGTTTGTTCCCGGTTCTCTGGGCTGAGTTTATTGAGGATTAACGGTTCTACTGCACCCTTAAATTTACCAACCCGCACAATCTGCACCCCAACACCGTATTTTTCAAATGCTCCCGCTAAGAACATTGGTTGTGAACTTAAACCGTTCATTTCCATTGCTCCCATAGGATTAACTACGATTTGATTGGCTACGGAACTTAAATAATATTCTTTTTCACTCCAATCTGTACTATAAGCAATTATTTTTTTGCCAGTTTTGCGGAATTTTTCTAATGCTTGACGGATTTCTTTCAAGGAAGCATAACCAACTGCACTATTAGCATTAGTTCCATCTATATAAATACCCACAATATTTTGATCACGTCCGGCTTTATCTAAGGTTTCCACAATTTTGCGAAGTGTGATGTTATTTTCTTCAACACCGCTAAAAGTTTTTTGCAATAATTGACTGGAATTAGGTTCACTATCGGTGATATTCATAGACAAGTCGAAAACTAAAACTGACTTATCTTTCACTGTTGGGGTTGAACTTTGAGAACTAGCAACCGCAATTAATATTAATAAGAATCCCACTGTGCTGACTCCAGAGAAAATTGTCAGTCCTAGTAAACTGCCAATTAAACTTGCTAAGGTTTGTTTAAGAAAATTATTCATTGGTTATTTATAAGTCAGTTGTTAGTTGTTAGTAGGGGCGAAGCATTTAGAAGATAAATTATCGATCATTGCCAAAAATAGTTCTCCAAATGCTTCGCCCGTACAGTTGTCAGTTGTTATTTGTCAATTATTAACTGTAAATTTTGAGATTGTTTTAATTTATACAGATTGGTGTTAGCAGTGCAAAATAAGACAGTGGTGATTTCGGCAATTAATACCTCTGTCAATTCTACTACAGCCGCTTCCGATACTGCTGCTGCTTTGAGAAAGGGCATTGCTAAACCAGCAATATCAGCCCCTAAAGCGATCGCTTTAGCCACATCTAAACCATTGCGTAAGCCCCCAGATGCAATTAAGGGAACATCGGGATCATGCTCCCGAATACTGGCAATACAATCGGCTGTGGGTATCCCCCAGTCCCCAAATGTTTGCCCCAAACGCCGCTGTAAGACAGTTTCTGCCCGTTCACTTTCAACCATTGCCCAAGACGTACCACCAGCGCCAGCCACATCAATAGCTTGCACTCCCACAGCTATCAGTTTTTCTGCCATAGTTGCAGAAATTCCATTACCTACTTCTTTGGCAATTACGGGAACTGGTAAGTTGTTGCACAAGTTAGATATTTTGTCAAGTAATCCATGAAAGTTAGTATCACCCCTGGGTTGAATGAATTCCTGCAAAGGGTTAATATGTAAAATCAAAGCATCGGCTTCCACCAGATCAATAATTCGCAAACATTCATCAATACCATAATCATAATTAAGCTGTACCGCGCCTAAATTAGCAAAGAGGAGAATATCCGGCGCATATTTACGAACAGCAAAGGTATTTGCAACTTGGGGTTTTTCCACTGCCACTCTTACAGATCCTACACCCATTGCTAATTTGTATTCTTGGGCAACTTCGGCTAGACGACGGTTAATAATTCCCGCTTGTTCTGTACCTCCCGTCATGGAGGAAATTAACAAAGGTGCATGGAGATATTTTCCCAAAAATGTCGTACTCACATCAATATCCTTACCATCAATTTCTGGTAAACAAGTATGGGTAAAGCGATATTTTTCTAACCCAGTGGTAATTACTGGAGATTGGACATTATCTTCTAAACAGATGCGGATATGATCTGCTTTGCGATTTTGGGTTTGGGCTGAGGTGTTAATAGGAGGGTTCACGGCTTATATATGAAATCATGTTAATATCTATTGTTGCAAATATTTTTCATATCCAAACTGATCTAGTTTAGCTTGCTTTTCCATGACCATATTACAAAGACTTTGGCGATAAACTTGCACTTTTTCGAGTAATTCTGGTTGGTGAGTAGCAAGAATTTGGACAGCTAAAAGTCCAGCGTTTTTAGAATTTCCAATAGCGACAGTAGCAACAGGTATTCCTGCTGGCATTTGCACTATAGAATATAAAGAATCCACACCTTGTAAATTTCGAGTAGCGACGGGAACACCAATAACAGGTAAAGGAGTTAAAGATGCTACCATACCAGGAAGATGTGCCGCACCACCTGCACCAGCAATAATTACCTTGATACCGCGTTGATGTGCAGTTTTAGCATATTCAAACATTCGTTCTGGGGTACGATGGGCAGAGACAATGGCAACTTCAACTACAATACCAAATTCTTCGCAAATAGCGATCGCATCCTTCATTGTAGGCAAATCGGAATCACTACCCATGATAATACCAACTTCGAGACTCATATAATTTAGGGACTGGGGATTGGGGACTGGGGAAGTAGAGGAAGTAGGGGAAGTAGGGGAAGTAGAGGAAGTAGGGGAAGTGGGGGAAGTAGGGGAAGTAGGGGAAGTAGGGGAATATTTCTTCCCAATGACAACTGACAACTGACAACGAACAACGAACAACTGACAAAAATACCATGCTGGCAAATGTAGATATTATCAACGCAAAAGTCCCCGGTTATCAAGATTTACAAAGAATCTTAGTTAACCAAGCAGGCATAATTGAGCAAATTATGTCTATGAATACAGCATGGGAAAAAGTTGTACGACAAGACTTACAAGTTTTAGATGTGTCTGGAGACTGGATTTCTTTAGGTGGTGTGGATTTACAAATTAATGGTGGACTGGGTTTGGCCTTTCCAGAATTAACAGTAAAAAATTCCTCTATGCTGCCAAAAATCTCTTCATTTCTTTGGGAAGCAGGAGTTGACGGTTATTTACCAACCTTAGTGACCACCTCTATCGAAAATATTCAGCGATCGCTTGCCATTCTCGCCAATTATACCCCCAATTCTCCAACCTCCGCAGAAATTCTCGGAGTCCACCTCGAAGGACCATTTTTAAACTACTACAAACGCGGCGCACATCCAGCCGAGTATCTTCTTCCCCTCACCATAGATCAAATTAAACGTGTATTGGGAGATTATGCCCATATCGTCAAACTCATCACCCTCGCACCAGAATTAGACACCACCGGGAAAGTCATCCCATATTTGCGTTCTTTGGGAATCACCGTCAGCTTAGGACATTCTCAAGCCACCGCAGCGGAAGCCCAACAAGCCTTTACTCAAGGTGCTACAATGATAACTCATTCCTTCAACGCCATGCCACCCCTACACCACCGCGAACCAGGGCTATTAGGCGCAGCAATGAACAATCCTGATGTGTTTTGTGCTTTTATTGCCGATGGTCAGCACGTTGCCCCGATGATCTTAAAAATTCTTCTGCGTGCCAGTGAAAGATTATTCATTGTCAGTGATGCCCTTGCACCATTAGGATTACCCGACGGCATCTATCCTTGGGATACCCGACAAATAGAAATTATCAACGGTACAGCCAGATTACAAGATGGGACATTAACGGGAACAACCCTACCATTATTAGTGGGAGTGCAAAATCTGGTCAAATGGGGAATTTGTGACGTAGAAACCGCCATTAGCCTCGCTACGGACGCACCTAGACAAGCTATTAATTTACCAACATTTGCCGCTAATCAGCCCGCTCATTTATTACGCTGGAACTGGGATCAAATTGGCAAAGAACTCTCTTGGAAACGGTTAACTGCCTGATATTCGGGCGTGAACATACCAGAATTTATAGGATTTGAGGATTTTCAGGACGCAAGAATTATAAGGAGAATGCCGAAAACCCTTGAAGGTGCGTCCGATTCAGTGTCAAAGATTTCTAGTGATAACCGCTCATTTTCTCCCCGTCTGGAGTGCCTTTGTGTGAGGTAATTATTTCTAAACACTCGACAATCGAAGCTCTTTTTCTCATTGCTGTCACCAAAGCTTGATAACTATCCCAATTTTCCTGAATCAGATTTTTAGATTGAAGAAGATGAAACCGTTGTTTTTGCTGATAACCTGCTGCCGAAAACCCGATAACTTGCAAAAATTCATTTAACTTAATTTTATCATCATTGCCACCTTCAGCCGAATTGAAAACCAAAGTTTCCGCCGCAATTCCCGCCATCCAAATAGTACAATAACGGTCTAACATTTGAGCAGTAATTTGACTTTTTTCTATTTGCGCTGTTAACTCCCTATCTTCTAAAGTTATTCCCCCTTGTCCTGGTTGTCCTTTTTTCCAAGCTTCCCACGCGCTGAGAGTGTAGCTAGTCACCGGAATTCCTAACAGGTAAGCCACGAGAAAATGACCTGCTTCATGATGTAAAATGCGTTCTTTATATTCTGGAGAAAATCGCGCCACTAAATCTAATACTATCGTTCCTCCCTTTCCCTGAAAGCTGAAATTATCTAAAGTTGCAATTCCTAAAAATGTCACAGTAGCTAAAGCTGGTATCGTTGGGGAAAGATGTATTAATGGTCCTAACAGGCTGGAAAAAGTCATGAGAAAGACGAATATAGCAACGAGATTTATGGCAGTTTGGCTCATGGGAAGTTTTTTTAAGAAGTTGTTTAAATATAATAGAACATAGATCCCCGACTTCTTAAAGAAGTCGGGGATCTGAACATCTTGATTATGGACTAAATTTATTTATACTTAGGAAGAAAAATAACCTTTATGCAGCCAACTACCATACCAAAAACCAATCTTCAGCCATCATTGTTAGACAAAGCCCTGAATAACTTTCAGGCTTGGGCAATAGAGAACCCTCAAAACCTAGTCAGCCGTACCTTTCTACCTATAATCAGTTTTGTAGAGGGAACAATTGCCAATAATCCACCTTACCTAGATAGGAAAAGGCAAGTGCTGGGGGATGCCTTTTGTTGTGCAGGGGAAGTAGTCTTAGGAGACTTTAAAACCCTAGAAACCGCCTTAACCTCACCCCAAGCCCGTGACTGGAGACTAGGAACTTCCATGCTTAGTTCTAGTCATGGTCCAGGAGTTGATCAAGGAGGTCGCAATGTTCTTTTAATTACTCTCTCAGACGCAGCCGCCGGAGGGGAAAATTATCATGCTTTCCGTAAGTGTGTTGATAATTACTTCTTTAATGAAGAAATGGTAATGCGTCAAAATGATCAAGTAGCACAACGGTTGTTCAATAAGTTAGCGGCTGATTATGTAGATAGAATTACCAATAATACTTTAGAAGAATTTTTCAATAATGATCAAGGGGATTGGATGGGCTTTTTAGTCCGGTATCTTCACTATGTTATTTTTGGTATTAATCCTGATGATCAAGCAACAATAAAAATTATTACAACCTTGCACTATACCAAAAGGGGAACATTATATTATTTTGCTGGCAGCAGTAGTTTAGAAAAGTTAAATATATGGGGATTTCGTCAAGTTCCTGAACTGGTAGAGCAAGTAGCGACGATTTACGAAAATTCTCCAGCCTTAGCTAATTTTCAAGAGAACGACCCTAAATATCATAAAATGACGCGGCGAGAACTTGCAAAACTGATGGTGTCTTTAATGAGTATTGCCGGGTTGCAAGGGCCACTACACTTGGGAAAAACAGCATTGGGTTATCAATCCCTTCCTGCTTACCAAGGTCGTCAAACTGATAAAATTGACATTAAGAGTTATTGGGACAGGCTCGATCTTAATGATCGTCCTAGTATTCAACTTTTTCTGTTAGAATGCGCCCGTCTGTTTATGCCTGTAAGTGCCTCCCACCGAGTTGCTACAGAACCATTTACGGTGACATTGGCGGGTAAAGCGCGAACCTTTCCGAAAGGAACTAAAATTTTAATTCCTATGCTTTTGGGGATGTTAAGTGAAGATTTTTGGGGAAAAACTGCTTATGAATTTAATGCAGACAGAGAAAATCTTTGCCCTTTTCACATGGGTTTTAATTCCGTTGGTTCCCGTCATGCTGGCCGCATTTGTCCGGGGAAAGACTTAGCATTAGAAATGTTGACCAATGTTATTATTAGCGTGGGTAAAGCTCGTCGCTCTTACTTAAGCCAAATATCCTAGTCCATATCATAAATAAATATCATGCAGCCATTTCTACCTCAAAATGACCCGAACCCCGCACAACGCCAATCTTGTCTAGAGAAAGGACGCAAAGAGTATCAATTCATGTATGATTTTTTGCCTCCTATGGCGATGCTCAAAAGCGTACCTCCCGCAGAGAATTTCTCTACTAAGTATATTGCTGAACGGACATTAGAGGCAGCAGAACTTCCTCTGAATATGATGGCTGTTAAAACTCATGCTATGTGGGATCCTTTAGATGAATTGCAAGATTATGAGGACTTTTTCCCAATTTTGCAAAAACCTAATGTGATGAAAACCTATGAAACCGATGATTCTTTCGCCGAACAACGGCTTTGTGGGGTGAATCCGATGGTTTTACGTCAAATTAAGCAAATGCCAGCTAACTTTGCCTTTACCATCGAAGAATTACAGGCTAAGTTTGGCAATTCTATTAATTTAATCGAAAGATTGGCAACAGGAAATCTATATGTCGCTGATTATAGATCCTTGGCGTTCATTCAAGGTGGCACTTATGCCAAAGGAAAAAAGTACCTACCAGCACCTCTGGCCTTTTTCTGTTGGCGCAGTTCGGGCTTTCAAGATCGAGGACAATTAGTCCCTGTAGCCATTCAAATCAATCCCAAAGCAGGTAAAGCCAGCCCCTTGCTGACTCCTTTTGATGACCCTTTAACCTGGTTTTATGCTAAGTCCTGCGTGCAAATTGCTGATGCTAATCATCATGAAATGAGTAGCCATTTATGTCGGACTCACTTAGTAATGGAACCCTTTGCTGTTGTCACCCCGCGTCAACTGGCTGAAAATCATCCTCTGAGAATATTACTCAGACCCCATTTCCGGTTTATGTTGGCTAATAATGATTTAGCTCGCAAACGTCTGGTTAGTAGGGGCGGTTTTGTGGATGAATTATTAGCAGGAACTCTGCAAGAATCATTGCAAATTGTGGTAGATGCCTATAAAAGTTGGAGTCTAGACCAGTTTGCTCTACCCAGGGAACTCAAAAATCGCGGTGTAGATGATGTGAAAAACTTGCCACATTATCCTTATCGGGATGATGGAATTTTGTTATGGAATGCGATTAATAAGTTTGTATTTAACTATTTGCAGCTTTATTACAAGAGTCCAGCAGACTTGAAAGCAGACGGAGAACTACAAGCTTGGGCGCGGGAATTGGTGGCTCAGGATGGTGGTAGAGTTAAGGGTATGAGCGATCGCATTGATACCTTAGAACAATTAGTTGAGATTGTTACTACTATCATATATATTTGTGGTCCTCAGCATTCGGCGGTTAATTTCTCCCAATATGAATACATGGGTTTTATTCCTAATATGCCCCTAGCTGCTTATCAAGAAATTCAACAAAACGGTGATATTGAAGACCGTCAAGCCCTGATAGATTTTCTACCACCAGCAAAGCCCACAAATACCCAATTATCAACTGTGTACATACTTTCAGACTATCGTTATGACAGACTGGGATATTATGAAGAGGAAGAATTTACAGATCCAAATGCTGACCAAGTTGTGAATAAATTTCAGCAAGAATTGAGTGTGGTACAGAGAAAAATTGAATTGAATAATAAGGGACGTTTAGTAAATTACGAATATCTCCAACCCGGACTTATTCTCAACAGTATTAGTATTTAACTAATTTCAGAATAGACAAAACCCCATCTTTAATAATATTAAAATGGGGTATTTTATTCTTTATCATTCATTATAAACAAATGATATGATAGTTTCTCGTTCCCATACTCTGTATGGGAATGAATTACGGAAGGCTCTGCCTTCATTGATACTAAATTATGGAGGCAGACCATACTCTGTATGGGAATGAATTACGGAAGGCTCTGCCTTCATTGATACTAAATTATGGAGGCAGAGCCTCTCAGTAGCATTCCCAGTCGAAGACTGGGAACGAGGAAACGAGAAAAAAATCCTTTTTTACACAGCAACAGACTTTCTTGATAAATTAGCACTAATTTCATCGCTACTGGGTAATGAAACTAAAGGACAACCTAATGTTTCAAAATCAAGGGTTTCAATTCCACGAACCCAAGGAGCAAAACGCCCTGGTATAAGTTTAAGCTGACCATCTGGCTGTAAAGTACCAACGTCATTACGTTCATCTGTAAGCGCTACTGTACATTTACCGACTTTTCCATTAGCACGAATCATTAAAGAGTTAGGACGGGAAGCGTAACAAACATAGTCTGCTGGTGTATCACCATTCTGTGATGATTTTAAATCATCACCAAATAATTTAGATTGAAGTATTTTATTAGCTGCTTCCTTCTCAGTCTCTGAAAAAACCTTGATTGAACTATCATTAGGTCCACCAAGATGCTCAATACCTTTAAATAAAATAGAGAACCTGGAATCGGGTAAAAATTCTCTTTTAATATCTTCCAACAGAGGATCAAGAAAGTTAAATGTATCTGGATTAAAATGAAGACGTAACAAGATGGCAACTGGTAATGAACTATCCCGTATTGCTAGTAAATTATTCCAAATTTGCTCAAATGTACCTTTACCATCTGCTCGAATCCGGCTCTGATCATGAATTTCCTTTGGTCCATCAAGGGAAATTTGGTAATGTGTAACCCCTACATTAGCTAAAGCAGAAGCAGTATTAATATCTAGTAAATAACCATTGGTTGTCATAGATCCTGAATACTGCAAATGAGAATTTTTGGCTGCTAAAGATGTAGCATATTCAGAGATATCTAAAACAATATCCTTAGCAATCAGGGGTTCACCACCAAACCAGGATAGATTTAAAAAATTCAACTTTGAAGATCGTTTGTCTAAAAGAGCTTTGATACCTGAGATTACTTCAGGTTTCATTCTCCCTATGGAAAAATCTTCATAGCAATAAATACAACGAAAGTTACACTGTTCTGTTGGCAAAATGATTAATTCAAAAACTTTATCTGATATTAATCGCGCACGTACCAAGTTGGCTTGTTTTACAGTTTCTATTATTGTCATCTGAGAAATTCCTTATGTTACCCTTCGCAATTTCTTGTAGGTTGGGTTAAGCAACAGCTTAACCCAAGGCATTTGTTGGGTTTGATGCTATGAAATCGCAGCTTATTTAGTGAGCGAAATCGCAGCTATTGTAGTGCTTTTACTTTTACAATTACAGTTTCAGTTTTAGTGACCGTACAGTTACCGATGTTAAAACCTGTAGAATCAGGAGAACATTTACCGATGTTAAAACCTCTACCACCAGTTATCATGTTAAGTTCTTCAGGCGTTAACTCTTGAAGCGCCCCTGCTAATGCTGGATCATTTACTAGTAATTCTCCATCTTCATTAATTTCAAAGATTTGAATATTAGCCATCTTGGTATTCTCCTTGGTTTAAAAAATCAAAAAATCTGGAAATGTTGTAATTTTTCATTTCCTGACTACATCCTATTAAAAATAAAAACATCTGTCTAGAGACTTAGACAAAATAAAAGTGACATAATTGTTTCAGTTTTGTCACCTTCAATAGCTTGATGATAACAGCATTTTCCGCACAAATATCCGTAAAATTGCCCTTTTAGGTTGAAAATATCACTAAAAAATAGACAATTACGGACTGAAAATAGCCAAAAAAAGGGACATAATTGCTGCAATTTTGTCACTTTTGCCTATTAACTTAAATATAAATAGATCCCTAAATTATTAAATAAGTTGGAGCTATATATTAGCTCTTATAAGCATAAATTATATGAGATATGCAATTTATTTTACATAACTACCTAATCAGATGGTGGGTTACGCTTTTGCTAACCCACCCTACGTATATTTGAAGATTTCAACAAGACGATTAATTTAATTGCAACCTAAGAATCCATTTCCGCTAATTCCAACCAGCGTTCTGTGGACAAATCAATATTTTTCTTGAGAGTTTCCACCTCTTCATATAGCTTTTGCACTTGGCTATAATTTCCAACCACAGTTGTTAATTTCTTTTCTGCTGCTGTTTTTTCTGTTTCTAACTTGGCAATTTTATGTTCTAATTCCTCAAATTCCCGTCTTTCCCAATTGGATAACCTCCGGGCTTTTTTAGTCTCTGCAACTGGAGATACAACCTTTGATTCTACAATTACAGTTTTTGACGGTTCTTGTTTTTCTGCTTCTTCAGCTTTTTTATAATCTAAATAGATGGAATAATTACCCGGATATTGACGTAAACCTCCACCTTCTTCTAAGGCAAAAATTCTGTCTACTGTCCGATCTAAAAAGTAACGATCATGAGAAACTACAATCACACAACCATTAAAATCTTCTAAATAGTCTTCTAATACTGCTAATGTCTGCACATCTAAATCATTAGTCGGTTCATCCAAAATCAACACATTGGGCGCACTAATGAGAATCCGTAATAAAAATAAACGGCGTTTTTCTCCACCAGAAAGTTTATTAATGGGTGCATATTGTTGATTTCCTGGAAACAAAAATCTCTCTAACATTTGGGAAGCAGTGATTTTTGTCCCGTCGGAAATTTGAATAAATTCTCCTTCTTCCTTAATGTAATCAATCACTCGTTGATTATCATCTACAGCCGTCAACAATTCTTCTGAATGTTGGTTAAAATAACCAATATGAATTGTAGTCCCAATTTCCACACTACCGGAATCTGGTTTGATTCTGGCAGTCATAATATCCATTAAAGTAGATTTACCTGCACCATTACCGCCAATAATACCAATCCGATCTTCTGGACTAAATTCATAAGTAAAATTATGAATTAAAGTCCTGTTATTGTAGGCTTTACTAACATTTTTGAGTTCAATAACCTTCTTACCAATCCGTCGGCCAACGGTAGAAATATCAACCTTACCATTAATTTCTTTAAATTCAGTATCTCTCAATTCATGAGCGCGATCAATTCTGGCTTTTTGTTTGGTACTTCTAGCTTTTGGGCCTTTCTTTAACCATTCTAATTCGCGGCGTAAAAGACCTTGATGTTTCCGCTGAGTGCTAACAGCAGATTCTTCAGCTAAAGCTTTCTTTTCTAAATAATAGGAATAATTACCTGTGTAATTGTAAATATCACCTCGATCAATTTCGATAATTCTATTAGTAACTTTATCTAAAAAATAACGATCATGAGTAATTAATAAAAGTGCGCCGCGATAGCGATTTAAATAACTTTGTAACCATTCTACAGACAAAGCATCAAGATGGTTTGTTGGTTCATCCATTAATAATAAATCAGGTTCTGATATCAAGGCTGCTGCTAAAGCAATTCGTTTGCGATATCCCCCTGATAATGTGCCAACTTTCACATCAAAATCAACAATTCCTAACTTTGTTAAAATGATTTTGGCGTTAGTTTCTACTTCCCATGCACCAGTTGCATCCATGCGCTCCATCACAGTAGAAAGACGAGACATTAACTGACTATCATCGGGATAATGTGCCAATTTATCAGATAATTCTTCATATTCTTTGACGAGGTTCATTTGTTCACCACTATCAGCGAATACCTGTTCTAAAACAGTGTGATTTTCGTCCATATCGGGCTGTTGAGGCAAGTAAACAATTTTTGCCCCAGAATTCACTAAAATTTGCCCACTATCAATTGATTCTAGTCTAGCAATCATTTTTAATAAAGTTGATTTACCAGAACCATTAGTGCCGATTAAACCAACTTTATCATTAGTATCAAGGCTGAAATTAGCATCTTTTAAAAGTTCTTTAATTCCAAAATCTTTCTTAACTGACTGTAATGTAACAATGCTCATATTATGCGGTAATTAGTGATTAAGAATGAGGTGGGCATAGCCCACCCTAAAGATGATTGTAAACGAAATTCTAGACAAATAAATCGAGGGGTAAATGTCCATACATCTCGTTAACTCCTCCCTCTTGATAAGACTGGCAAGATACTAACACTCCCCGATGATGTCCAGCATAGGAATCAAGATAACACAAGCCATTTTTGCCATTTAACTTGATGTAAACTGGGCCTTCTGGTTGTGGTAAATCAATTGGTGCTTGATAACCCAAAGCGCGAGAATAGGTTTTCATGGCTAAAATTCCCTCTGCGGCTGTATCAGCACAAATACCTAAGATTTGATAATCAGTAAGACTGGTGAGAAAAATTAATGCCTCACGAGTGGGAACTTTTTCGGACGGTTTAAGAATGGGGGCAATATCCAGACAGTTAAATTTGTTGAGTATTTTCTTGGCTTCTGGGAGTGAGAGTTGCTGATGATTGGGAGTAGACATAATATTGATTTGTCTAGTTTTTACGTCTGGTTCTGGTTTTGGGAGGGAGATTTGCTCAACATTACTGGCATTTTTGCACAAAATCAAGATTGATATGGCATATTCCCTAAGTTTTAGGAGGAATATTTGCTGTTTTGGTAGTCTTCACTGAAAATTAGCACATCTGGTTTATTGATACGGTTATTATACCCTGCTGTTTGCTGCGGGGAATAATTATTTTAGCGACAATATTTTCTAATATAATTCCCAAAAGTGAAGTTTGCCAAATTACAAGTTACCAATTTTTCAAAATTATCTCTTCTGTTCCTAAAGGAAGATAACTGTATCTATTGCTTCAATATTGATCACAAATCAACTCAATTATGTGGTAGTATTAACTGCAAGTAATTATCAATTAATATGGCTATGCCATTTAAATCTCTCCGATTATCCAAAAGGCGTAAACATTCTGTTCGTCCCCTCCAGCGGCTATTTAAATATGGACATCAGTATACTAAACAAATTCGACTGGCCATTGGTGCTTCTATCCTCAATAAAGTTTTTGACTTAGCACCCCCTGTATTAATTGGGATTGCGGTGGATGTGGTAGTCAAGCAACAAGATTCTATCATCGCCCGATTAGGCGTAAAAGATATTTATGGGCAATTTCTGATTTTATCCTTGTTGACGGTGATTACCTGGGTATTGGAGTCATTGTTTGAATATGCCTATAAGTTACTATGGCGCAATTTGGGACAGAATATTCAGCATAATTTACGACTGGACGCATATAAACATTTGCAAGAATTAGAATTAGCTTATTTTGAAGAACGCAGCACCGGTGGTTTAATGTCTATTTTGAGTGATGATGTTAACCAATTAGAGCGGTTTTTGGATGTGGGTGCAAATGACATTATTCAAGTAACTACAACTATTATTATTGTTGGGGCTGCGTTTTTTATTTTAGCTCCTAGTGTAGCTGGGATGGCAATTTTGCCTATGCCATTTATTCTCTTTGGTTCGATAATTTTTCAGAAATTTCTTGCGCCTCGTTATGCAGAAGTTCGGGAAAAAGTCGGTTTATTAAATGGGAGATTATCTAATAATTTGAGTGGAATTACCACTATTAAAAGTTTTACAGCAGAAGCTTATGAAGCGGCGCGGGTAGAATCTGAAAGTAATGCTTATCGTCAAAGTAATGCGAAAGCAATTGCTTTATCTGCGGGGTATATTCCGATTATTCGGATGTTCATTTTAATCGCCTTTACAATATTACTATTATTTGGCGGTATGGCAGCGGTAGAAGGAAGATTGGCTGTAGGTGCTTATAGTTCTTTGGTGTTTTTAGTCCAGCTTTTACTGTGGCCATTAACCAGATTAGGTGATACTTTTGATTTATATCAAAGGGCAATGGCTTCTACTAATCGAGTTATGGATTTGTTAGATACTCCCATGACAATTCATCCGGGAAATATTGATTTACCTGTAGATATGATTCGGGGGGCTTTGGAATTTCAAAATGTGAGTTTTGCTTATCAAAATAGAAATCCAATTATTCACAATTTATCTTTGGAAATTCCCGCAGGAAATACAATTGCAATTGTGGGTTCGACGGGTTCAGGAAAAAGCACTTTAGTTAAACTATTACTGCGATTTTATGAGGTGCAAAGTGGTAAAATTACTCTGGATGGAATTGATTTACAACAATTAAATTTGCGAGATTTACGCCGCTCTATTGGTTTGGTGAGTCAGGATGTGTTTTTATTTCATGGTACAGTGGGAGAAAATATTGCCTATGGGACTTTTACCGCTACCGATGAAAACATCATCATGGCGGCGAAAATAGCCGAGGCTCATGATTTTATTATGAGTTTGCCCCAAGGTTATGAGACAATAGTTGGGGAACGAGGGCAGAAATTATCGGGAGGACAAAGACAACGGATTGCAATTGCTCGCGCAGTATTAAAAGATCCACCAATTTTGATCTTAGATGAAGCTACCTCAGCGGTAGACAATGAAACAGAAGCTGCTATTCAACGTTCTTTAGAACGGATTACGGTCAATCGTACCACAATAGCGATCGCTCACCGTCTTTCCACCATTCGCAATGCTGATTGCATTTATGTCATGGAATATGGCAAATTAGTCGAAGCCGGAACTCATGAACAACTACTAGAGAAAAATGGCATTTACACCAGTTTATGGCGTGTGCAATCTGGGTTAAAATAGCAAAAATAAAATTACAAATTAATCATCATGTTTAGTATTCCTCAACCCGAAACAGCAGAGAACAAATGGCGCGGACAATTAGATAGATTTGTCAAAAACAATCAGTTAGAACTAGCCGCACTTTTTTGGGGATTGTGGTTAGAAAATGGTAATCGTCAGGGAACTATTGGGATTGATTTACAACCAACTCCCCATTTTGTCTATTGTCCCCAAACCGAAATAGAAAAATTAAACGAGCGAGTTGAAAATCGTCTCCAAGAAATCTTAGGAATTATTGATAATAACAAACCGGAAACAGAAGTAGTGATGATTGGAATTGGGAAAGGGGAAATTAAGTTAATTCAATTTGCACCCAAATCATCACCAGAAACCTGTTTTCAAGAAGTGGGAAAAAATGTAGATGAATTATTAGATTTACTAGAACAGCGATTAATTGAGCAAATCAGGGATTGATATAACTTTAGACAAAGATGGTAATAACTTGGTTTAATTAAGAAAAAGTGGTATCACCAGAAAGATGATGATTTTGGCTCAAAGCTTAACTATTGATTCGGTGTTAGTAAACAACTGTATCCAGTTCACAACCTGGGGATTTTCCTCCCTCTTACTCGCGGAAATTGTCAGAGATGCTTACCATGCTTTGTGTCATCAGATAACATGGTTAGCGAAATGGCATAATAAACATCATGCTGTGTATCGGCGGGATTTAACGTTAATTTCCCAAAAAGCCTACGTAGATTCCCAGTTGTATCACGATATCGTCGAATCGGGTATATTAGTAACAATATTAACAATAATTGCCTTACTAGCGCATCAATGGGGATTATGGTTAGGAGTTGCTTATGCAGTTACGTTTTTATACGGCGCATCTCTGCGATATTTTCAAGGAACAATAGACACAGACTACAATCATTTACCCGGACCTTTAGACACAATTCCCTCAGTTTTGTGGGTAAATAGAACCTATCATTGGCGACATCATTTTGATGATGTTAATGCTTACTATAGTGGTGTTTTTCCCCTAGTGGATAAAATATTAGGAACAGGACTTTCTCTTAAAGGTAAAACCGTAGCCTTAACAGGTGCTTCCGGTGCATTAGGACAAGCATTAGCAGCGGAATTATTAAAGCATAATGCTAAAGTTGTGGCATTAACAACGAATCCTGAAAAAATCGCAATTCAAGAGCGGGTCAAAATTGTAAAATGGGAATTGGGTAATGAAGATCAACTAAAAGAAAGTTTAAATAAAGTTGATATTCTCATTATCAATCATGGCATAAATGTTTATGGCGATCGCACTTCAGCCGCCATTCAAAATTCCTATCAAGTTAACACATTTTCTGCTTTGGAATTAATAGATGTTTTTTCTGCAACTGTCACAGGACCCCAAGACAAAGCCACTAAAGAAATTTGGGTAAATACTTCAGAAGCGGAAGTTTCCTCAGCTTTAAGCCCCTTGTATGAACTGAGCAAAAGAGCATTAGGGGATATTGTCACCCTTAAAAGATTAGATCAAGTTTGTGTCATTCGCAAATTAATTTTAGGACCTTTCAAAAGTCAATTAAATCCTTATGGTGTGATGTCAGCAAATCAGGTTGCAAAGGGGATTGTATTTTTTGCAAAACGGGATTTTAGAAATATTATTGTCACAGTAAATCCTTTGACTTATATCCTATTTCCCATCAAAGAATTTAGTACCTGGTTGTACTATCGGATTTTTAGTAAAGGGGTGAAAAGCGAATAATTACAAAGATAGCGTTGCTAAATAAAATCTAACAGTCTCCTTTCTCTCCACCTCTGCGTCCTCTGTGCCTCTGTGCCTCTGTGGTTCGTATCAAATAAGATAACTGATGATTTGTGAAAATGATCTAATCTCAAAATAACATAGTATACTGGGGTTAGTCGTATTTAACCCCAGTTGGATGAGCCAAAACAATTAACGCTGCCGAAAATTTCGGAGTTGCTTATAGTCTAATATTCCCTCTTTGGCAACTATTATTCGTGAGCGGTCTTCTCTTCATAAATTCGCCTATTTCCTTCTTTCTTGCAACTTCCGATAAACTGCTGTTAAATCAACCTGATGATACGCTAAGGCTACAAGAGTATGATAAAACAAATCCGCAACTTCACCAGCAATTCCATCGGCATCATCATCCTTACAGGCCATGACTACCTCCGCGCTTTCCTCACCAATCTTTTTCAAAATCTTATTATCACCACCAGCCAATAACTTGCAGGTATAAGAATCTTCATTGGGGTGATCACGGCGATCGCAAATTACCGCAAACAATTGTGATAAACTATCCCCTGGTGGTGGTGTCACCGTGCCATCAACCCGATGAAAACAACTACGTTCTCCAGTATGACAAGCTACATCACCCAACTGCTCCACCCCGATTAACAGAGCATCACTATCACAGTCATAACGAATAGTTTGTACCTTCTGAATATGTCCAGAAGTCGCGCCCTTGTGCCAAAATTCCTGCCGGGAACGACTCCAAAACCAAGTTTCCCCAGTGTCCAAAGTCCTTTGCAACGATTCCCGATTCATCCAAGCCATCATTAACACAGTTCCATCCAAATAATCTTGGATAATTGCCGGCACTAAACCCTTGTCATCGTAGCGAATTTTTTCCACAGGGATAGCAGATGAAAGCGATTTCAGTTCAGAAGAAGACATACCAGTTAATTTACAATAATTCTTTGACTCAAGATACCATTTTCAGCTAATCCCATACCAGAGAAATTCACAAGCAACTTTTCACCCTATCCTAAGATAGAAGCTCAATTTTAATCACCACCTCATAGGAGATACCCTTGGTAAACACCACAATTAAAACCACAAAATCACAAGAAATCTTTGCTGCTGCTCAAAACCTCATGCCCGGAGGAGTCAGTTCTCCTGTTCGCGCTTTTAAATCCGTCGGTGGACAACCCATCGTATTTGATCGTGTGAATGGCGCATATATTTGGGATGTAGACGGCAACAAATACATTGACTATGTTGGGACTTGGGGCCCCGCTATTTGTGGTCATGCTCATCCAGAAGTCATATCCGCACTACACGCAGCCCTAGATAAAGGCACAAGTTTTGGCGCTCCCTGCGCTCTCGAAAACGTTTTAGCCGAAATGGTCATTGATGCTGTTCCTAGCGTTGAAATGGTCAGATTCGTCAACTCTGGAACAGAAGCTTGTATGGCGGTATTACGCCTGATGCGAGCCTTTACAAATCGAGAAAAATTGATCAAATTTGAAGGCTGCTATCACGGACACGCAGATATGTTCCTGGTCAAAGCCGGTTCTGGTGTTGCTACCCTGGGTTTACCCGACTCCCCAGGAGTACCAAAATCCGTCACAGCCAACACCTTAACCGCGCCTTTCAATGATTTGGAAGCCGTAAAAGCCTTATTTGAACAAAACCCCCACGAAATCGCCGGAGTTATTCTTGAACCCGTAGTTGGTAACGCTGGTTTTATTACCCCTGATGCTGGTTTCCTAGAAGGACTACGGGAACTTACTCAAGAATATGGGGCATTATTAGTATTTGATGAAGTCATGACAGGCTTCCGCATTGCCTACGGTGGCGCACAAGCTAAATTTGGTGTTACCCCCGACTTAACTACAATGGGTAAAGTCATTGGTGGTGGTTTACCCGTCGGTGCTTACGGTGGTCGTCGTGAGATTATGTCAATGGTTGCCCCCGCAGGGCCTGTTTATCAAGCTGGAACTCTTTCCGGTAATCCTTTAGCCATGACAGCAGGAATTAAAACCCTGGAACTACTCAGCAAACCCGGTACTTATGAGTATTTAGAAAAAATTACCAAACAGTTAGCTGATGGATTGCTAAAAATCTGTGCAGATACGGGTCATGCTGCCTGTGGTGGTCATATTAGTGCCATGTTTGGGCTATTCTTCACCGCTGGACCTGTGCATAACTATGAAGATGCCAAAAAGGCTGATACAGCTAAATTTGGTCGTTTCCATCGCGGAATGTTAGAGCATGGTATTTACCTAGCCCCATCTCAATTTGAGGCTGGTTTTACTTCTTTAGCACATACTTCCGAAGATATTGAACAGACATTAGCTGCTGCTAAAGAGGTGCTATCTAGTCTGTAAATAGGTAATAGGCAAGAGTCACCAGTGACGATTAGTGTTATACTATTTTTCACAGGAAGGGTAATCAATCTGTCTAAAAACCTAACTGCCTAATGGCTTTTCTGTACCTTGACAATTAAATCTATGCGGTTCTACTGCATTGTTCTAGTTTCCTCCTAGTAGTCTGTCAAGATAAAAATGATGGACTGTAGTGTGAGCGTCTCGCTCACGCGGGCAAGACTTGTATTGAGCAGTTCGACCCTTGGACAAGCTCAGGGCATCGCAAGCTCACTGTAACACTTGTCGATAGCGCAGCGTGGCGTTAGCCATAGTATGCCCGCATTACCAAAAACCCGTCAAAAATAAATTTGACAGACCACTAGTTTAAGTGGTCTCGTTGAACCAAGAATCCCCGTGTCTTTAGACCGGGGAGTGTCAATCATCTTGCAATGAGTTAATAGTGCATGAGCTACTGCGTAAATCCGACTTGTCCCGATCCCAAAAATTCAGCATCTGTTCAAACTTGTCAAGCTTGTGGCTCGCAATTATTGTTGCATGATCGCTTTCGGACGATGAAACCAATTACTCAAGGTGGTTTTGGGGCAACATTTTTAGCAATAGAAGAAAAGCTGCCAGGGAAACCTCCTTGTGTAATTAAGCAATTACGTCCATCAAGTACGACTCCGTACATATTAAAAATGGCACGGGAGCTATTTGCCAGAGAAGCGGAAACTTTAGGTAAGATCGGTAATCATCCCCAAATACCGAGGCTGCTGGACTATTTTGAAGATAACAATCAATTTTATTTAGTTCAAGAATATGTGAGCGGTTTTACTCTCCAGCAAGAAGTGAAAAAAAATGGAGTTTATAGTGAAACCGGAGTCAGACAATTTTTAAGTGAAATCATGCCCTTGCTGCAATATATCCACGAGCAACAGGTAATTCACCGTGATCTTAAACCAGCTAACTTAATTCGTCGTTCTCAAGATGCCAGATTGGTACTAATTGATTTTGGTGCTGTCAAAAACCAATTTAGTCAAGTCACAACCAGTCAATCAGAACAATCAGCTTTAACAGCTTATGCGATAGGAACCCCTGGTTTTGCACCCCCAGAACAAATGGCGATGCGTCCGGTTTATGCCAGTGATATCTATGCAGTAGGAGTGACTTGTATTTATTTGCTGACTGCCAAAATTCCTAAAGATTTAGAATACAATCCCACCACAGGGGACATGATGTGGGAGCATCTGGTAGACATCAGCGACCATTTGACCAATGTATTGAAAAAAATGTTGGAGGTAACAGTACGCAATCGCTATCAGGTAGCGCAAGACGTACTCAAAGCTTTGGACATGGAGCCATATTTAGATAGTTTAGCCCAAGGATTACTATCCAAACCCTCCGGCTCTGCATCAACACAGAACAATTCAAATTCTGGTATTGATTCTATTAATTATACTCGTGCTAACAATGATAGTGTAGCAAAATTAGCTGCATCTATTCGAGCTAGAAAAGACAAGACACCAGGAGGAATGGAATGGAAACATGGACAAACTCAGGGTGGAGAATTTGCATCTAAATCAGCGCCAAAATCAGCAGCTAGAGATGTAAATTATCATGGTGACCCATTCGCTGCGCGAACATTAGATTCCCGAAGTCTAATAGCAGCATATCAGAAAGGACGACGAGATTTTGCTGGCTACAATTTTATCCGCTTGATTGTGGCTAACTCTAACTTATCAGCAGCTAATTTTCATGCTGCTCAATTTTATAAATCCAATTTTCAAGGAACTAATCTTCACAATACCGACTTTGGGAGAGCAAGTTTAAAAGAAGCAAATTTCAAAGATGCGGATTTAAGCAAGGCTTATTTTAATAATGCTGATTTAGAAGCAGCAGACCTCAGAAGTGCAAACCTCAGAAGTGCAAACCTCAGTCAAGCTAATCTGCGGGGAGCTAATTTGTCTGGAGCTAATCTTACTGGTGCTAAAATAACTGATGAGCAATTGGCTGTAGCTAAGACCAATTGGCTCACAGTGCGTCCAAATGGGAAACGGGGTTTGTTTTAATTGATAAAACTTAAATTGTCAGTATTTACGTTTTTTATCAGAAATTAAGAGTGAATTTAAATTAAATCATTTTGTCAAAAACATACTATTTTTATTAAAACTGTCATTGGTTAACCATCTGACTTTCTATTCTGGCATATCATCTCTAAATGTTCGTTTCTGTCAAAAATCTAGAATTGATTTGTCATCTGTAATGCAATAAATTGACTAAACCGATTTTGTCTAGATCTACATTTTTAGGTTTTCCAGGATTGCGGTTTCTACCTCGTATTTTTCATTAACTAATTTTGAAACAGCACTGAAAAGGTATGCAGTTGTGCAAAACCACAAGCTACAAGGTTCATTATCTTCTCAGTCTATTCTCCGATTAGCTATTGCTATTGCTATGCTGGCATCTTTATCTGTGGCTAGTATTAGTGTTTTTATTGTCCTAAAATTTCGGGATATAGATAATCAAAAATTAGCAACTGGTGCGATAGCAATACCAGAGATAAAAACAGTCACAGCCCTAGGTAGAATTGAACCAGAAGGGGAAGTAATTAAATTATCAGCACCTGTATCTGGAGAAGGAAGTCGAGTCGAAAAGATATTAATTCAGGAGGGAGATATGGTCAAAGTAGGACAGGCAATTGCTATTTTAGATAATAGCGATCGCTTGCAAGCAGAATTAACAGAAGCCAAGGCAGAAGTGAGGATAATTCAATCTAAAATAGCTCAAATTCAAGCAGGTGTTAAACAAGGAGAAATTACGGCTCAAAAAGCGATAATTGACAGATTAACTGTAGAAAGTCAAGGTGATATTGATACTCAAAAAGCAACTCTAGAAAAATTGCAAGCAGAATTACTCAATGCTGAATCTGAAAATAAACGTTATCAAGAATTATATACAGAAGGGGCAATTTCTGCGTCTCAAAGAGATAGTAAAAGCTTGAATGTAGAAACGGCTAAAAAAAGTCTTGAAGCGGCACAATCACAATTAAAAAAGCTGGAATTAAGTAGCCAACAACGAAAAAAGGAAGCTTCAGCAACACTAGATCAGATTTCTGAAGTTAGGAAAGTAGATGTAGAAGCTGCAATAGCCGAATTAAATCGGGCAGAAGTATTAGTGAAAAAAGCTACTATTAATCTCCAGAAAGCTTATGTAAAATCTCCTCAAAATGGACAAGTATTTGAAATCCATACCCACCCAGGAGAATTAATTACTAATAATGGCATTGCTGACATTGGTAAAACCAGTCAAATGTATGTAATTGCTGAAGTTTACGAAAGTGATATTACCAAAATTATTCAAGGTAAACAGGTGCGGATAGTTGGTGATATTTTTTCTCAAGAATTGCAAGGAAAAGTAGAAAGAATCGGTTTACAGGTAAGCAAGCAAAATCTCACTAATACAGATCCTTCTAGCAATATTGATAACAGAATAGTCAAGGTTCATATCCGACTAAATACAGCTTCCAGTCAGCAAGCAGCTAAATTTACTAATATGCAAGTTAAGGTAATTATTAGTCTTTAGTTAGTTGTGCATTTGGAAGATAAATTATCGGTCATTGCCAAAAATAGTTCTCCAAATGCTTCGCCCGTACAGTTGTCAGTTGTTAGTTGTTAGTTGTCAATTATCATTCCTATGATTAGTATTTTTCAACAATTTCGACGACGAACTCCTTTGGGTTGGTTGCAACTTACTCATGAAAAAAGTCGTTTATTCGTAGCAATATCAGGTATTGCTTTCGCTGATGTTCTTATGTTTATGCAGTCAGGCTTTCAAACTGCTTTATATGACAGCAATACTAGATTACATCGCAGTTTACAAGCTGATATTATTCTCATTAGTCCCCAAGCCCGTAGTTTACAAAGTATGTCTATTTTTTCCCGGAGACGACTGTATCAAGCAATGGATATACCGGGGGTGAAATCGGCTGAAGCTATGTATTGCAATCATATTATTTGGAAGAATCCCCAAACACATTTGGAAACCGGAGTCTTAATTATTGGGATAAATCCAGATCAACCAGCTTTTGATTTACCAGAAATTAATCAACAATTACAGAAGATTAAATTACCAAATACAGTTTTATTTGATCGGGCAGCCAGAGGAGAATATCAACAAGCAATAAAGAAAATTCAAGAAGGTAAAACTGTCACAACTGAAATTAATGGTAGCACAATTACTATTGGTGGTTTATTTAAACTTGGTGCTTCCTTTGCCGCTGACGGTAGTTTAATTACCAGTGCAAATAACTTCTCCCAAATCTTTGCCAGGCAGCCTACAAGTAGTGTGAACATCGGTTTAGTTAAAATCAAACCAGGTTATAAAACTGACCAAGTTGTTGCCCAATTAAAGGCTTATTTGAAAGATGATGTTAAGGTTCTCACCCATCAGGAATTTATTGAACTTGAAAATAACTTTTGGAGGAGCAATTCTCCCATTGGGTTTATTTTTAATCTCGGTGTATCAATGGGATTTGTGGTTGGAGTAATTATTGTTTATCAAGTTCTTTCCACAGATGTTAATGCCCATTTGCGAGAATATGCAACTTTTAAAGCCATCGGATATCGTCATTTTTATTTACTAACTATTATTTTTGAAGAAGCTTTAATTTTAGCAGCTTTGGGATTTTTCCCAGGGGTAGCCGTATCTTTAGGACTTTATCAGCTAACCCGAACAGCGACAAATTTGCCCATGTATATGACCATAATTCGTGGTTTACAAGTGCTATTATTAACTATAATTATGTGTGCTATTTCCGGAGTAATTGCTACTAATAAACTCCAATCTGCTGATCCTGCGGATATGTTTTAATTGCTAGTTTACTTGCTTTCGTACTGGCAGCATATTATTATACCGAAATTTCCCAAGTTATCTTGTTTTGGGTGGCATTTGTTCTGACTTGACCATTTGGGGCAACACTGGGGGATATTCTCACCAAACAACATGAGAAAAGCGGACTCGGTTATGCTACTATTGGCTCGTCTATAGTCCTGCTGTCAATACTTGGAGTCTGTGTTCTGTTGACAACTATCAAACCGAAAAGCAAGGGTTTTACACACCCTACTTATTTTTATGAAGGATACAAAAATCAAACCGAATTTCTATAAATCATCAATAATCAAAATTTAATGAATAAAAAGCGTCCTCCTGGTTTAGTGGCAATCGTTATCTATAAGGGATTTGTTGCTTTACTATTAGCGGCAACATCCCTCGTTTTACTTTTAGCTTTGAAAAATCATGAAGCTCTAATTATGCTCTCTCAATCCTATGTTTTAGAAGGAAAACTGGAGATAATTGAATGGCTTTTAGAAAAAGTCATTAATATCAAAAGTTCAACTTTAAAATTTAGTGGTATGGCTGCGGGAATTTATGCTTTAGTTACCGCAATTGAATCTGTAGGTTTATGGTATGAGAAAACCTGGGCAAAGATATTAGTTATTGGATTAGTTGGTATTAGTATTCTTCCCGAAATATTTGAGTTAATTCAAGGCTTGACAGTTTTGAAAATGTTAGTTTTCATAGTTAATATAGCTGTATTATGGTACTTATTTAGACATTTTTCTAAACATTAATTAAGCAAAAATGCTGATAATATAAACCGATTCGACAATTATCAAAGAATAGTTAATCTAGCTACAATTTTATTAAGCAAATATGAAAAAATTTTAGTTAGATAAATGAGATAATAGAAAAGTTGATCATCAAGTCATCGAAAATTATTAATAATGCCTAATTCTTCTGAACAGTTTTCAATTACACCTGATGCTTATGCACCTCGATTAAAGCGTCTACGTCAATTTAGTAAGGTATTAGATAATATAATTACCGTTCCCGGAACACAAGTAGGAATTGGTTTAGATCCTATTATTGGATTACTTCCCATAGGAGGTGATGCTTTAGGACTCATACTTTCATTTTATATTATCATTGAAGCTGCACAATTAGGCGTACCTACAGCCACATTAGGCAGGATGGTAATGAATGTAATTGTTGATTCCTTAGTTGGGGCTATTCCCATGTTAGGAGACTTGTTTGATTTTGCGTGGAAAGCTAATAATTACAATATTATTTTATTGGAAGAATCTTTAAAATCTCCTCAGCAAAATCAAAAAGCAGATAAATCATTTATCCTCATTTTTGCTGTGGGTTTATTTCTACTGGCTATTGTCTTAATATCCATCCCCGTGATATTACTAAGAATATTATGGCAAGTCTTCACTGGTAATTAAATTATCCTATAAAATTATGAAAGATTGGTGGCAAGATAATTTTCCTCAAGGACGGCAATATCTCGTTATTCCTGATGCTCAAGGTTATCCAATTCAAATAGCTTATGGTGAAAAAGGTCGAGGTAAACCGCTAATTCTATTACATGGTTTAGGCAGTTGGAGTTATAATTGGCGACATAGTATTGAACCATTATCTCAACATTTTCGGGTAATTTGTTGTGATTTTAAAGGTTTTGGTTTTTCCGAAAAGCCTGTATCTCGTCGAGAAGAAAATGGACATCAAATTATTGAATTAAAACGCATTATTCAAGCTTTATGTGATGAACCACCCATAATAGTAGCAGAATCTATAGGAGCATTAATTTCTTTAGGATTAGCTGGTAAAAATCCTGATTTAATCGGACGTTTAGTAGTAATTAATGCCCCTATTTTTACAGAAAGCTTACCTCATTGGTCTATGGGTTTACTGGCACAAACACCAATAGAGATTATCCATGCAGTTGATAATTTACGTCTCGCATATTGGTTTGCACCTTTAGTTAGAAAAGTTATGGGAACAGAAAGACGAAAGGTATTGTATGATCCTTCCCTGTTAACAGAGGAAGATATTTACTGGATTACTTACCCATTTATTGAAATTCCGGGGACTTTGGTAAAAGTTGCGGAAGATTTACAAATTGCTGCTCAAGAAATTGAGAATTTGCGAACAAATCAGCCAAGTATGTTGAGTAATATTCAAAAAAATCTCAAAAATATTGAATGTCCAACTTTGGTATTATGGGGAGATCAAGATAGTTGGTTTCCTGCTAGTCATGGGGAAAAATTACATCAACATCTTCCCAATTCTCGGTTACAAATTTTGCAAAATTGCTATCATGATGCCTCAACTGGTTCTTCTACTGTTGTGAATGCCGCAATTTTGGAGTTTTTAAAAGATACCAATTTCTTTTAAATAAATCTGATTGGATTTTTATTAGATAATAATTGCATTGTCTGAAAATTAGCAGGATTTTCCTGATCTTTTACCCAATTTATCGAATTGTTGACAATGTATTCACGAATATTATTTAATGCTTCCTCATTGCGGATAATATGTTCATAATAATTACGCTGCCAAATTACATTTCCTTTAGCTTTATTCATCCGATTAATTTGGCGTGTAGAAACTGATTTATAATTTTGAGTTATTGCCGCCAAAGATTGTGGTTTTGTCCCATTAATTTTAACTGTTTCACCCGTATAGACTGTAGGGGCGAAGCATTGGCTTGATAAATTTTGTTGTTTTGAAAAATCTTGATTTGCCAATGCTTCGCCCGCCACCTCAGAAAACAATTGTGAAAAATCTTGATTTGCCAATGCTTCGCCCACCACCTCAGAAAACAATTGTGAAAAATCTTGATTTGCCAATGCTTCGCCCACCACCTCAGAACTATCAATGATAATAATCCCATGTAAATGATTGGGCATGATCACAAATTCATCTAACTCGACATTTTTAAAATGTCGAGGAATAGATAACCAAGAACCCCTTGCTATCTCGCCATTTGTATTTAATTTTATTTCACCATCTACAATTTCACCAAATAAACAATTACGTTGATGGGTGCAAATGGTGACAAAATATGCTCCCCGTTGAGTATAGTCGTATCTTTTTAATCGGATGGAACGACGGTGGTGAATATTGGAATTGTAGGGCATAAATTTAATAGATGGATTTCTTTGTCATTTTTATGGGAAAGGGTGAAGCATTCGCCAATATAGTTTATCTGTTTGTTCCATATTTTTCTCGTGGAAAGGGTGAAGCATTCGCCAATATAGTTTATCTGTTTGTTCCATATTTTTCTCGTGCGAATGCTTCACCCCTACACAAAATAAAAAGAGAGTGGGAGGAGGCATACCAAAAGCCTGAAATCTCCCACTCTACATTTACTGCTGTAGCGTTTAGAAATATATACAAATACTGTCAAGTCATTGGGGGGGTAATGTAGCAAAAACAGTATCTAGATGCGGTTAATATTCCCATTGCAGCAAATGTCAAACCTGATTATTGTGATTATTTTTGACTCCATCAATGGTCAATCAATTATTTGTAAATCATTGTTATTTATGCTTGAAAAATGTTAGCATAAACTCTGGTACTGCATGAAAAAAATCAATATGTATTAGCCTCTAATAGCCACAATATTGAATTTGTTTATCTTGCATCAATGTAACTTAGGTAATTAAAACTTGGTTGCCAAGTTGGCACTTTCTTAAAAATCTTGTGTTTACAAGTTTCTAGAGGAATCGTGAATCTTGTCTGTCTCTGACAAATTCCGCATTGGTATTGAGGGGATAGATTTTCTCTGGTGGCGAAATTATGAGCAAATTTTTGCTGTCAGATGGAAAATTTGGGGATTTATGACGTTTCGGCGAGGACAATTTTTGACTATTGCGAGTGCGTTGAATAGCTTTTGTGCCTTCTCTTGAGTTTTGCAGTAGGTAGAAAATTACAAAAGAACCACTAGAACAGCAGAAGATAACTGCAATTATCAACCATAAAGGTAGAGGATTACTCGGATCGGAAAATGTGGAAATGGTTGATTGTACAGGGATAAGTGGGGTTTCTTTTTGTTCTTTTTGTGGTACATAGCTAATATAACTCAGTTGATGATATGCAAAAATTGCAACTCCTATAGGAATTAGGAACAAACTCAAGAACCAGATCCCAGGGTACTTTATCAGTAGATTTACTAGAAAAACTCTAATAAATCTATTTTTTTTAACCTCTTGCTCATTATCCATCACGTTAATCAAATTAATCACACAAATCATAGTTTAGACAAGAGGAAAATATTTATTTTCCCTCTTTACCTAATCCGCTATCTTCTCTCCCTAATCCCCTTAATTAATTGGAGAATGTCTTGAAATTGCTAGTAGAATTAACTGATCTACTAATTTGGCAAAGGGTATATCCGTATTAGCCCAGAGTTGGGGATACATACTTGTAGAGGTAAAACCTGGAAAAGTATTAATTTCGTTGATGAAAATTTCTCCCGTAGCTTCCACATAAAAAAAGTCTACTCTGGATAACCCAGCCGCATCAACAGCCGCAAAAGCTTGTAAAGCCATATCTTGAATTTGTTGTGCTACCACCTCTGGTAAGTTTGCAGGAATGAATAAATCGGCTTTCCCTGGGGTATATTTAGTTTCGTAATCGTAAAAATCACTCTCAAAGGTAATTTCACCAATGACGGAAACTCTGGGGTTGTCGTTACCTAAAACTGCACATTCCACTTCCCTGGCCACAACTCCAGCTTCGACAATAATCCGTCTGTCATGGGTGGCTGCATTATCTAAAGCTGTTTCTAATTCTTGACGCGATCGCACTTTAGCAATTCCTACCGATGAACCTAGATTAGCAGGTTTGACAAAACAGGGATAGCCTAATGCAACTTCAATTTCATCACACAATTTGGGAAATACACAAGCATTTGACCAAACTTGCGCCCTCGTCACAGCTTTATATTTTACTTGAGGTAGTCCCGCTTGGGCAAAGGCCATTTTCATGGCAATTTTATCCATTCCCATTGCTGAACCCAATACCCCAGACCCAACAAAGGGAACTTGGGTTAAAGTCAATAAACCTTGAATTGTACCATCTTCGCCATTGGGACCGTGAAGAACGGGAAACCAAAGCTCAACTTGGGCAGTTTCGGGCGGGAATTGCCATAAATTAGGGGTTATGGAGGGGATTTCTTGGGGAACACCAGATGTTAAAACTTGTTGTGCAACTTCTCCTGCTTGCCAAACACCATCTTTTTGGATATAAAAAGCCAAAATTTCGTATTTATTAGCATTTTCTTCTAAACTGAGGGCTTGAGCGATCGCCCGTGCCGAAATTATTGAAACTTCATGTTCTCCAGAACGTCCACCAAACAGTAAACCCACCCGTAGCTTAGTCATTTTTTTCTATATCTCCACAAATCCACAATTTCCATTATAGGGAAAATGCCGAAAACCCTGACATCTTCTTCTGTTCCCTGTTCCCTTCCCAAAATGTTCGATATAGCTTTGAATACATTCTAAATCTTCTCTCTTGCTTTTCTAGTCAAGTCTATGACCAGAATTTCTTAAAATTTCGGCTGAGGAAGCACAATTCTCATAATAGTTTGCGCCCCATAGATACTCTCAATGGAAAACTCTCCTCCATGTAGTTCTACCAATCTTTTAGCAATTAATAATCCTAAACCATAACCTTGTTGTTCATACATTTTACGTTCAAATTGGACATAAGCCCCAACATTATTAATTTGCTCCTGAGTCATACCACGTCCATAGTCAATTACAGACAAATAAAAGGCATTATTATGACTATTTCCGACAATCTTCACTGGTGTATTAGGCGGAGAAAATTTAAAGGCATTCTTAATTATTTATTCAGTAATTTTAGCTATTTTTGCAGGAGATATTTGCGCCATACCATCTGAGAGGGTGTTTGAAAAGTTATGGTTGATGTATCAAATATTTTTTACCCCACCCTATTTATTGTTTCCCCCCTTTACAAGGGGGGACTAAGGGGGGTAGCAATGTGATGAAAATTACGGAATACCACTTTTCAAACATCCTCTGAGATATCAATAGTTAAATCAGCTTCTCTATCAGCTTTTTTGGCAATTTCCCCAGCTATACTTCGCAAATTATCAAATCAGGATGTTTATCTTTAGCCAACTCTAAACCCTGTAACCCATTTTCTGCAACTAATGTATCAAAATCTGATAAGTGCAATATCTGCCTAAGATTGTTTCTGATTTGAACTTCATCTTCAATAATTAAAATCGTATTCATATAGTTTTGTATCGTAATCAAATGTTAACTATATTACTAAATTAGCATGATTTTTAGCTCTTTCAGTATCCTTCAAATAATGATACGGAAAATAAAAAATCCAAGTTCACCACAAAATTCAATATATTTGTGTTACCCTAGTACAGTTGTCTAAAATCCGCACATCTGGGAATTCGGGTGTTTCTTAAATTGAGAAATGCACCTAGATGGAGGTTTAACCCGAATAGGAGTAACAAAATATGCCAGTAGTTTCCTTGGCTCAAATGATGGAGTCAGGTGTTCACTTTGGTCACCAGACCAGACGTTGGAACCCTAAAATGGCTCCTTATATCTACACCTCACGAAATGGTGTACATATTATTGACTTGGTACAAACAGCCCAGTTGATGGATAACGCGTATAATTATATGCGGACACAATCAGAGCAAGGTAAAAAATTCCTGTTTGTTGGCACTAAGCGCCAAGCAGCGGGAATTATTGCCCAAGAAGCCCTCCGTTGTGGTTCTCACTACATTAACCAACGTTGGTTGGGTGGAATGCTCACCAACTGGGCAACCATTAAAACCAGAGCCGAGCGTCTCAAAGATTTAGAGCGGAGAGAAGAAACCGGCGCACTGGATTTATTGCCAAAGAAAGAAGCCTCTATGCTGCGTCGGGAAATGACGAAGCTACAAAAATACTTGGGCGGCATTAAAAACATGAGGAAAGTTCCCGATATCGTGGTTATTGTTGACCAGAAGCGGGAATATAACGCAGTTCAAGAATGCGAAAAATTAGGTATTCCCATTGTGTCCATGTTGGATACAAATTGTGATCCAGACGTTGTGGATATTCCTATCCCAGCCAACGACGACGCAATCAGATCCATTAAGCTAATTGTTGGTAAATTAGCAGATGCTATCTACGAAGGCCGTCACGGTCAACTAGAAGCAGAAGAAGATTACGATGATTATGCTGACGAAGATTACGAATATGATGAAAGTGATAGCACTGAATCTGAAGGCGAAGCATAAGTAGTCTGGCAAATAAGTAGGGGTTTAGCAGCTCTCATTGGTGTCAACTTAGGCTAGGGATAACTTATTTGTTTGGCTGCAACATTCCCGCCCAGAACTTAAGTTCCGGTCTAAAAACTAAAGTGCGTTAAAACGCACTCTGGTTAACTCAAAATCAATAATTATCCTATTTACGCTAAAATATTCGGTTTTAACCGACTTTAGCTTTTAGACAGGGAATTTATTCCCCGGCTTCAAGGGACTGCGCTTTACCCCTACATCCATACTACAGATCGGGATATTTTTTTTGATTGGAAGTCTCTTAAATGATTTTCAAATGAGTCCTGATCGTCTGATAATCTTGAATAATATTTGTATCTGTCAAGTTAAGAATTGAGGCAATATGGCGGAAATATCTGCGAAACTCGTCCAAGAGCTACGCCAAAAAACCGGTGCTGGCATGATGGACTGCAAAAAGGCACTGAAGGAAAATAATGGCGATGTCGAAGAATCCATAACCTGGCTACGGCAAAAAGGTATTGCTAAAGCTGACAAAGGAAGCGCTCGCATTGCCGCAGAAGGTTTAGTAGACACCTATATTCAAGCTGATGGACAGATAGGTGTACTCATAGAGGTCAACTGCCAAACTGACTTTGTTGCCCGCAATGAAGCTTTTAAAACCTTAGTTAAGAATCTAGCACAACAAGCTGCAACTGCTGATAGTGTTGAGTCTTTATTAACTCAACCATATATTGAAAAGTCCAGCGTCACTGTTGATGAATTCATCAAAGAAACCATTGCTACTCTTGGTGAAAATATTCAAGTGCGGCGCTTTGTGAATTTCTCTCTCACCACTGATACACCAGGAGTAGCAGATAGCTACATTCACACTGGTGGTCGGGTTGGTGTATTAGTGGAATTGACCGCTCAAAGTGCTTCAGCCGCTGCTAATGAAGAGTTCCAAAGTTTGGCTAAAAATGCAGCAATGCAAGTTGCCGCTTGTCCCAACGTTGAATACGTTAGCGTAGACCAAATCCCTGCCGAAATTGTCACTAAAGAAAAAGGCATCGAAATGGGTAAGGACGACTTGGGTAACAAACCAGAGAACATCAAAGAAAAGATTGTTCAAGGTAGAATTGATAAGCGCCTCAAAGAAATGACTTTACTAGATCAACCTTATATCCGTGATCAAAGTATTTCGGTAGAAGAATTGGTGAAACAAGTAAAATCCAAAGTTGGCGAAGAAATTCAAGTTAGTCGCTTTGTGCGCTATGTACTCGGTGAAGGCATTGAAAAGAACGAAATGAGCTTTGCTGATGAAGTTGCTGCCCAAATGGGTGCTAAGTAATTTTGTGATTAGTCAGTGGTCAGTTGTCAGTGGTCAGTTGTTAAGAATATATACTTAATAATTGGTTGTTGATTATGGACTTTTATTTTTGACTAATAACTATTCCCATTTACAGGCCAGCGCGTTCTGCGTGGCCTGTATTTTATTTAAATGATGATTATTTATTTAAAATCCGTATATTTGTACTACAGAAAGCAACTAACAAGCATTTGGAGAACTATTTTTGGCAATGACCGATAATTTATCTTCCAAATGCTTCGCCCCTACTGACAACTGACAACTAACAACTGACAACCGACAACTAATTAGCTTAAAGTTATGACAAGAGCAATTGAACGGATAGAAAAAGACATTACTGAATTAAAAGAGGCGATTAGTGCGATCGCTCACGAACTCAATTTAGCCTATACTAAATATATAAATACCTTGGGATCAGCCTTACAAAAACAATTGATTTTGGCTAGTTATTACCTGTGTACCCAAGGATATCCTGATGAATTTCTGAACTTATCACTAAATCAACGGCAAAAATTACAACAAAGCCTTCGTAAATTAAGTCAACAAGCCGCTAAAGAATTAATTAGTTATATTCAACCTCCAGAAGTTACCCAAACAGAAGCAGTTGTAGAAATTGAGGAGGAAGAAGAAAACGAAGAAAACGAAGAAAACGAACAACAACCTCAAGCATTAGATCCTTCTAACCCCATAGAACTAGTTGAATGGCAACAAAATTTAGAAGAAGAGATTCAAGAAACTTTAAAAAAAGTCTCCCAATCAGCTAATATCTTCATCCAAAAAACAGGGGTTTTACCCAAAAAACTACCAGAACCGATTTTAGTCGCTGCCACCGCTGCTGCTGCTTCTTCAGAAGCTTCTAGTAATATGATACCCAGCCCTCCCAATTTATTAAACTTAGTCATAGAAATTAGTAATGAGGAAGATTCCGAAGATTCTAGCCTCACTCAGATTATGGCTATTCACTTACGACTAGGAGAAATAGAATTTGCTGAAGCAACACTATTGTCAGAACGCAAGGCAGTTCGTAATATTTTAATGCAATTGAATAAACTCGGACGAGAATATCAAAAAAGACAACGAGAACTTAAAATTGCTGAAGCTGAAGCCGCTTGGCGTGCTAGTTGGTTTGAGGATTAGTACCGCAGGGCGGAATGAAAAATGCAAAATTAAAAATTAGAACCTGTATAGGTTATTGAAAATATATATCTATTAAAACTACATACTACGGGCGAAGCATTTGGAGAACTATTTTTGGCAATGACCGATAATTTATCTTCCAAATGCTTCGCCCCTACTAACAACTGACAACTGACAATTAACCAATGACTAATGAAATGCCCGATTGGATAAGATTACATAAAGCTTTAGCATTTGAGGCAGAAAAAGGCTTTATAGATTTAGTAGGTAAGCAATATCGCTTTAGTGAATTTCTTTGTTTGACTTTTGGTAATTTCCCAACTGCTTTACCACCAAAAGAAAGACTCCGCTGGCATCAAGTAGGAATGCAATTTGCCAATTATCCAAATTTAACATTACCAGAAAGACAACATTTAGTAGCAGAAGTTAGAAGATATCTAAATCAACTTCAACAAGAACTAGAAACAGAAGAACCTCAAATAAATTACGAATCTAAAAATCAACATCCCACAACTCCAATTGTTGCCGAAGTTAGTAAAAGACTAGCACCAACACTGGATAAACAACTGAGAGATTTACCAGAAATTGGCATCAGAAAATCCGAGAATTTAGGGCGATTAAATTTATATACAGTCCGTGATTTACTATTTTATTATCCTCGTGATCATATTGATTATGCCCGTCAAGTAAATATTAGTGAGTTGGCAGGAGGAGAAACAGTAACTATCATAGCGACAGTAAAACGGTTTAATTTTTTCACCAGTCCTAAAAATAAGAAATTATCAATTTTAGAATTAATCCTCAAAGATAATACTGGACAAATTAAAGTTACCCGTTTTTATGCAGGTGCGCGTTTTAGTAGTCGTGGTTGGCAAGAAAGTTTAAAACGCCTATATCCTGTAGGTAGTATGTTAGCAGCTTGTGGATTAGTAAAAGGTGGTAAATATGGTTTAACTTTGGATAACCCAGAATTGGAAGTTTTGGCAAATCCAGGAGATACCATTGATTCTCTCACTATTGGGCGAGTTGTTCCCATTTACGCCCTGACTGAAGGAGTAATGGCTAATACAGTCAGACAGGCAATGATGATCGCTTTAACAGCAGCAGTGAATTTAAAAGATCCTTTACCTAAAGGTTTACGAGAAAAATATGCTTTGATGGAATTGAAAGATGCAATTCCTAATATTCATTTTCCTAAAGATAGTGACTCCTTAAAAATTGCTCGTCGTCGGTTAGTATTTGATGAATTTTTCTACTTACAACTGGGCTTATTGCAACGGCAAAAAAAAGCGCGAGAAATTCAAACTAGTGCCATACTTGCACCCACAGGTAAATTATTAGAAGAATTTAACGAAATTCTCCCTTTTCAACTGACCGGCGCACAACAACGAGTTGTTAATGAAATTCTCACCGATTTACAAAAACCTGTAGCCATGAATCGCTTAGTTCAGGGTGATGTTGGTTCAGGGAAAACTGTGGTTGCTGTTATTGCTATTTTGGCAGCAATTCAATCAGGTTATCAAGCGGCGTTAATGGCTCCCACGGAAGTATTAGCAGAACAGCATTATCGTAAGTTAGTTAGTTGGTTTAACTTACTACATTTGCCTGTGGAATTATTAACAGGTTCGACAAAAATAGCCAAAAGAAGAGAAATTCATTCTCAGTTAGAAACAGGAGAGTTACCTTTATTAGTCGGGACTCATGCCTTAATTCAAGATAAAGTTAATTTTCAACATTTGGGCTTAGTAGTAATAGATGAACAGCATCGTTTTGGGGTACAACAACGGGCAAAGTTACAGCAAAAAGGCGAACAACCTCATGTTTTAACCATGACAGCTACGCCCATTCCTCGGACTTTGGCATTAACTGTACATGGGGATTTAGATGTTAGTCAAATTGATGAATTACCACCGGGAAGACAACAAATTAAAACCACAATGTTAAGTGGTCAACAACGTCCCCAGGCTTACGATTTAATCCGTCGAGAAGTTGCCCAAGGTAGACAAGTTTATATAGTTTTGCCTTTGGTAGAAGAATCGGAAAAATTAGATTTACGTTCGGCTGTAGATGAACATCAAAAGTTACAAGAAAGTGTTTTTCCTGATTTTCAAATTGGGTTATTGCATGGACGCATGACTTCAGCCGAAAAAGAAGCAGCAATTCACAAATTCCGCGATAATGAAACTCAAATTATCGTTTCTACCACTGTGATTGAGGTGGGAGTGGATGTTCCTAATGCCACTGTGATGCTGATTGAACACGCGGAAAGATTTGGTTTATCACAATTGCACCAATTACGGGGGCGTGTAGGACGGGGTGCAGCGCAATCTTATTGTTTATTAATGAGTAGTTCTAGAAGTCCTGATGCTCAACAACGCTTGAAAGTGTTGGAACAGTCCCAAGATGGTTTTTTTATCTCGGAAATGGATATGCGGTTTCGCGGTCCTGGAGAAGTGATGGGAACTCGCCAATCAGGTGTAGCGGATTTTACTTTGGCTAGTTTGGTGGAAGATGAGGACATTTTGCTGTTAGCACGACAAGCAGCGGAAAAGGTGATTGAGATGGATGCAAGTTTAGCGCGTTGGCCATTAATGCAGGATGAGTTGAAGTATAGGTATGAGCGGTTAATGGGTGGCGCGATTTTGACGTAAAATCTTAGTTATCAATGTTGGCACTCCCCCCCAATTATTGAGGGGAATACAAATAGCAGGTGGTAGATCCGTAAACGCACATATCTCTGTTGTAAATTGTTCGCACTCAGGGATTGCCACAATACTTTGATAATTGCTTCCATTTGTTGTGATCATCATTGCCTGAATCAATGCCTTAGCTTTCAGCATGATTTCTTCAAACTCCATCTGGGGATCAGAAAGTGCTACAATACCACCACCAACACCAATCGAAGTTTGTTCTGGGGTCAGGACAGCGGTACGAATAACAATATTCAAATCGGCTGAACCATTTAATCCTAAAAAGCCAATAGACCCAGAGTAAACTCCCCGCGCTTCTTGCTCTAATTTATCAATAATTTCCAGGGTTCTAATCTTAGGTGCGCCCGTCATAGAACCCCCAGGAAAGGCGTTCCGAATGCAGTCTACGGCACTCATATTAGCTCGTAATTGACCGCGAATTGTTGTCACCAATTGATGTACTGTAGCGTAGGTTTCCACAGCCATTAATTTGGGAACATGAACCGTTCCCACTGCACAAACCCGTCCCAAATCATTTCTAAGTAAATCCACAATCATCAGATTTTCCGCTCGATCTTTTTCACTGTTCCGCAATTGTTCACAGAGGATAAAATCTTCTGCGGGTGTTTTTCCTCGTGGTAACGTTCCCTTGATAGGTTTTGTTTCTGCCCAACCTTGGCGATCAATTTGCAGAAATCGTTCTGGAGATGAACAGGCAATTCCCACATCACCAAAGCGCAAAAATGCAGCATAAGGAGCAGGATTGATGCGGCGTAATGAACGATAGAACTCTAGCGGATCAGGTGTTGTATCTGTGTAAATCTGGTTTGTTAAACAAACTTGATAAGTTTCTCCTTCGTGAATTTCTTGTAAACATTTTTCAATATCATCAAGATAAGTCTTTTCAGACCTGCTCAATCTAAAAATAACAGGTGTTTTTTTGTTTTGAGGAACAATAGGCGACAGAGGAGGAAGATTGTCAATTTGGTTTTTGATCGCTTCAAACCAATCTTCGGCGGAGGCTGTTTTTCCTTTCTGAATTAGACAAAGCAGATAGATAGTTTGCTCTTGGTGATCAACTGCAATCATTCTATCTGCTAACATAAACATGGCATCAGGTAAGGCAGATGTGTGATTGAATTTTCCTCCAGATTCTGCCTTTAATTCATAGCCAAAATAACCCACAAACCCACAATTGAAATCAAAAGGTAAATGCTCAGATGAGCAATGTCGCCGTTCAATTTCCCGCTGGAGATAATCAAAAATTCCCTCTGTTTTGAAACTGACATTATCGGACTGTGTAATTGTCAGTTCTTGCCCTTGCGTCCGATAATGGATTAGGAGACTGTTTTCACCACTGTTATCTCCCATGAAAGAAAAGCGAGAAAGACCAGGTTCAACCCGACTGCTATCTAACCAAAATGCACTGGCTGATTTACTAAACAAATGTACAAACATCTGTTCTGTATCGGGACACAAATTCAATTTGCGCGTACAAAGTTCAAATTCCTGTTGCTGTTTTTTCTTAGTAGAATTTGTGGGTAAAGTTCCATTCCCGTTATTTCCTGTCCAATAATGTTTTTTCAGGCTTTTGCCTTGCTCTTGGGCAAATTTCCGAGTAATCTCTTGAAAATTCTCAAACAAAGTATGTCCATACTCAGTACAGATTGACTCTGGATGAAACTGTACACCCCACATTGGTAAAGAGCGATGGCGCATTCCCATAATCAGGTTGTCCTCTGTCCACGCTATTTTTTCTAAACAGTCCGGTAGGTCATCTGCAACCAGCAAAGAATGATAGCGCACCACAGAAAAAGGAGAAGGTATTCCTGTAAACAAATCAGTAGCAGTATGATAAACCTCACTGAGCCGACCATGCCGAACTTCAGGTGCGTGAATAACTTTTCCTCCATAGCCAAATCCTAGTCCCTGATGTCCCAAGCAAACGCCTAGAAGTGGTACTTGGGCATTTTCAATCATTTGACGACAGATCCCAAAATCTTTTGATTTCTCTGGACGGCCAGGACCTGGTGAAATTACGATGTTATCAAATTCCCATTGTTTCAGTTCATCCCATATAACTTGATCATTATAAATTACAGTTGGATACTCTCCATTAACTTCTGCAATCAATTGGTAAAGGTTAAAAGTATAAGAGTCGTAGTTATCAATAATCAGGGTTTTCATGTTTAAATCTTCCTAATTAACTCGTCGAAAGGGCTAAAGCCTAACTACATATAAAAGTTTGATAGGTTTCCAGCAATTTTTATCCATAAACTCTATCTTTTAAGATTTCAACATAATTTTGCAGCATTGATTGAATATCTTTGTAACTAAAATATGTCTCCGAAAAGTGCTGTATAATGGTTTGCCAATTAAGTAGGTTGGCGTTAAAAATTGTCGTTATGGCAAGGACAGAGGCAAGAGTGAAGAAGTTTTGAGAGATTTTACTTTTCTTCACACATTTTGGTTATTTTACGGCCACCTATTTAGTTAAAAAAGATACTAGATAAAGTTTGAAATAGTTGATAGAATATAGTATCAGTTTTCACAATATTTATATTCTTTTCGATTCATTGAAGCTACGCTAGGTGTAGCTAATGTTAATAATATCAAGCTTATTAGTGTTATGGATATTCTTTGTTTTTACCGAATAAAAACCCAACTTCGATTTCAGTTGTTCCTATTAAGTGACGTAAATCACATATATATATGATTTAGATCCTCCCATAGAAATCGCCATGTTGGTATAATTAATAGTAACTAAACTCTAGCCGAGTCATTAATAGGGAACACACTAATCGCCGACAGCCTATCATAAGCCTGTCGCTTTTTTTGTTATAAGTAACGTAAAAACTGACGATAATCATAACATATCCCCACAACTGGTTAATAACCTGATGGATATTGCCATAGCCACTACCAATTGTGGGGAATTAAAGACCTTTAAGACATCGCTTGAATGATGTAATCAAAGTAAGGTGCGGTTTCCCCAGCGTCTTCTGCATTCAATAAATCCAAAGACGCTTGTTTGAGGGAAGTGATAGCTTCTACCATTCCAGGAACAGGAACACCTAGAGAGTTGTACATTTCCCGCACACCAACCAAACCAATTTTTTCAATGGGTTCTTTGTCACCAGCAAGTACACCGTAGGTAATTAGGCGTAAATACCAGCCAAAGTCCCGAATACACAAAGCCCGTTGTTTTTCGCCGTAAGCATTACCACCAGGGGAGATAAAGTCAGGGCGTTTTTGCCAAAGTTTTTTGGTAGCTTCTTGAACGATCTTTTTCTCGTTTTCTGAAAGGGTAGCAGCGATTCTTGTCCGCTTTACACCTGTTTCCAAAAATGCTTTGATGTTTTTGAGTTCGCCACTGCTGGGGTAACGCAGTTCGTCGTCAGCTTGGAGAATAACTTGGCTAATTACAGTCATGATTATCTAAATGACCTGAAATATTTATATCTGCTAGTTTACCGACTTAGAGGGACATTCGTGAAGTGTATGGGAAGATAGGGATAAATGAATTTACAATTCTACATTGGGAACTCTCCCTTCCCTGTGAAAAAGTTCCCTCTTCCCTTATAACTGACTAATGACTAATACAATGTGGCGACAAGATGAAATTATCGAACTGGAAATTACTGATTTAAGCGACACTGGTGATGGTGTGGGACGCTTTGAGCAACGGGTGGTGTTTGTTCCTGATACCGTACCAGGAGATATCCTACTTGTCAAATTATTCAATGTTAAGCCAAAATATGCTCATGGACAGGTGCAGGAATTATTGCAAGCTTCGCCTCAACGGGTGCGTCCAAGTTGTATTGTCGCTGATAAATGTGGTGGTTGTCAATGGCAACATATTAAATATGATTACCAGTTATCAGCCAAACGCAATCAAGTAACCCAAGCTTTAGAAAGAATTGGCGGTTTTGTAAATCCACCAATAGATCCAGTTTTAGTGGCTGCTGCATCCTTTGGTTATCGCAACAAAGTTACTTATCCTATTGGTATGTCTGCTACAGGTCATGTCCAAGCTGGATATTATCAAAAAGGTAGCCATAAATTAATTAACTTGAATCAATGTCCCGTTCAAGACCAGCAGTTAAATCCTTTATTAGCTGAAATAAAATTAGATATTCAAAAGCAGGGTTGGTCAATTTATGACGAAACCCGCCACAAAGGCTTAATTCGCCATTTGGGTTTACGCATTGGCCGCCGCACAGGAGAAATGCTGCTAACTTTGGTCGTCAAAGATTGGAATTTACCAGGAATCGAAACCCAGGCACAGCAATGGTTACAGCGTTATCCTCAATTGGTCTGCGTGTCACTCAACCGCAATAGCGATCGCACAAATGCTATATTTGGATCAGAAACCCGTTGTCTAGCTGGAATTCCTTACCTGCGAGAAAAATTCGCCGGACTGGATTTTCAAATCGGACCAGATACCTTTTTCCAAGTGTACACAGAAACAGCCGAAGCACTTTTAGAGGTGATTCAGTCAGAACTAAATTTACAAGGTCATGAAGTCCTAGTAGATGCCTATTGTGGTGTAGGAACTTTAACTTTGCCCCTGGCCAAACAAGCACGGCACGTCACCGGGTTAGAATTGCAATCAACAGCAGTAGAACAGGCAATTGTTAATGCCCAACAGAATGGAATTAATAATGTGACTTTCCAAGTCGGCCCAGTGGAAAAAATTCTCCAGAATTTGGAAATTATACCAGACGTGGTCTTACTTGATCCACCCCGAAAAGGATGTGAAGCTAACGTTATCAAAACATTAAGAAACCTGAAACCATCTCGAATTGTTTACGTCAGTTGTAAAGTAGCCACTCTTGCCCGTGACCTAAAGTTACTTTGCGAAGAGGGGCTATATAAACTCACAAGGGTGCAACCTGCGGACTTTTTTCCGCAAACGGCTCATGTAGAAGCAGCCGCTTTTCTGGTGTTATCGGACAATGATCAGGATAGTTAATTCTTCACAAAAATAAAAATCAGAAATTTGTAGTCTAGTGGATACTCATAATGCTAGAATGAAATTACATAAAAATAGAAACTCATTTTGTTTTAAAGAAATCGAAGCTGCATAGAATCTTAATAAAGGTGAATAAAATTGTGTTAATTACAAAATGAGCAGTTAACGAGAATATCTTTCTCCTCTTGTTCAAAAATAGCAGTTTTTACTCATCTGCTAAATGAACAGATTAACTTAAGCAAATTGTAAATAAGCAATATGAATTCTCCCACTGAATTGTTATGCTCTAGCATTTTTATAAATTTAGTTTTACAGACGCAAGTTTGAAGGCAGCATGACTACCTAATTTTGATCAGAATGCCCAAAAAAGCAAACTGATGTCTAGCTAAATATAAAGCTACGGGGTTTCTCTTGTGATTACCATTTCTCTTCGTCCAGTTGGGCGTTATTGGGGGACAATTAGTTTTGCCTCCACCCTTTATCTTTGTCCAATCCTAGATTTACTCTTGACTGATATTCCGGCAAAATTACAATCTGAACTGCGACTAGGACTCCAAGAAGCCCTAGTAAATGCCGCTAAACATGGGAATAATCTTGATCCCGGCAAATTCGTCGTCGTTCGGTTCTCATTAATAGATAATCAGTATTGGTGGATTATCTCAGATCAGGGTAGCGGCTTCACTCCCTCCCTCGAAGATGATAGTGATCCCGATGACTATTTACCACCAGACGAAGCGGAAAGTGGACGGGGTATGTCTTTACTGCATCAGATTTTTGATCAAGTAGAATGGAATCGCAAAGGTACAGAACTCACGCTTTGTAAGCAATTAGAAAGCCGTCGTTTATTATCTTTGCGAAGATGAAAGGGAACAGGCAAAAAGATATATATTTCCCTATTCCTTAATTTCCTCACGCTGATGTCCGTGAGTTGGGCAGGGAGGGGCGGAAATTGACTTATCTAGCCAGCCTACAGCCTGTTGTAGCCTTGCCTGTGCCTCTTGGGGTTCATTTTTGACCAAAAATACCATTGCGGCGGCTGCCTGTTCACTAGCGCGGGAATTGCGGTTAGACTTGAGACGATGCCAATCATTAGGAGAGATACTCAGCCTTTCCATGAGTGCCTGTGCTAGTTCTAGAGTGCTAATTTCATTTAGTTGGCTAGTTTGTGACATAAGACTAAGTGCTGAGTTAAGAGTAAAAGTTATGATTTAATCATCATAGCCAATGACTAATCACCAATGACTAATTTAGACGAAAATCCCCAGCCAGATTTTGCACAGGAATTAGAGGAGGTAGAAACTTCACTGCGATTCTTGAAAGATAGATATACCCAAGTGCAAAATGATCAACAACAAAAGGCACAATGGCAACAGGAATTAAAAAATTTAAAGCAAAATAGAAAGCAGACTCCAGAAATTAAGAACGAACTAAGCCGCCTGCAAAAACAGTTAGAAACCTTAGAAATCAACTTAGAAAGCCAGTTGTTTTCTTGGAATAGCCTGAAAAGACCTTTTTGGCAAGCTATTCGTTTTGGTGGTTTAGGCGTTATTATAGGTTGGTTATTAAAATCTTGGGTGGGGTGATTTAAAATATCCCCGACTTCTAAGATCCCCGACTTCTTCAAGAAGTCGGGGATCTGATCCTTTAAAAAATACAAATTTTAGAAAATGCTAAATCGTCGTATTGCTGAAATATTAAGAAGTGGTAAACCCGAAGAAACTTTGGTAGTCCAAGGTTGGGTAAGAACAAAACGCGAATTGAAAGGATTTGCGTTTCTGGAAGTTAATGATGGTTCATCTTTGGGGAATTTGCAAGTTGTCATTAATCAAGACTTACCAGATTATCAAGGAATATTAAAACAAATCAATACAGGTGCTTCTATAGAAGTATCAGGAGTGCTAGTAGCTTCTCAAGGAAAAGGACAAAGAATAGAATTAAAAGCAGATACAGTGAAAGTATACGGAGACGCTGATCCTGATACCTATCCTCTGCAAAAGAAACGTCATTCCTTTGAGTTTCTGCGAACCATTGCCCATTTGCGTCCTCGAACTAACTCCTTTGGTGCGGTATTCCGGGTGAGAAATGCTTGCGCGACTGCTATTCACCAATTTTTTCAACAACGGGGCTTTTTATGGGTACATACTCCCATTATTACCGCTAGTGATTGTGAAGGTGCGGGGGAATTATTTAGTGTTACGAATTTCAACTTAAAGAATGTTCCCAAAACCGAAAATCAGGAAATTGATTATAGCCAAGACTTCTTTAGTAAACCGGCATATTTAACAGTTAGTGGCCAATTAGAAGCCGAAATTATGGCTATGGCTTTTACTAATGTCTATACCTTTGGTCCCACATTCCGGGCGGAAAATTCTAATACTTCGCGTCACTTAGCCGAATTTTGGATGGTTGAACCAGAAATGGCTTTTTGTGATTTAGAAGGTGATATGGATTTGGCTGAGGAGTTTCTCAAACACATTTTTAAATATGTGATGGAAACCTGTCCTGAAGACATGGAATTTTTCAATGAACGGATTGATAATACTGTTTTAGAAACTGCAAATAACATTATTAACAATCAATTTGAACGGTTGACTTATACAGAAGCAGTCAAACTTCTAGAAAAAGCCGATGTTAAATTTGATTATCCTGTGAGTTGGGGTGCAGATTTACAATCAGAACATGAACGCTATTTAGCCGAAAACCTGTTTAAAAAGCCTGTCATTGTTACAGATTATCCCGCACAAATCAAAGCTTTTTATATGCGGTTAAGTGACGATGAAAAAACCGTCCGCGCTATGGATATTCTCGCACCGAAAATAGGGGAAATTATTGGTGGTTCACAACGGGAAGAAAGACTTGATGTTTTAGAAAAACGGGTATTAGCACAAGGTATGAACCCGGAAGATTTGTGGTGGTATTTAGATTTGCGTCGTTATGGTACTGTTCCCCATGCTGGTTTCGGTTTGGGGTTTGAAAGGTTGGTACAATTTATGACAGGTATGGGGAATATTCGGGATGTCATTCCGTTCCCTCGCACACCAGAAAACGCGGAGTTTTAATGACTTTAGAGACGTTATTGATAACGTCTCTTTTAAAAATATTATCTTTCTAATTGCTAACTTTTTGATTTAACCAAGTTACCAAGTCAGCAACTTCATAAAAATCAAATAAGGCTTCTCCTAAATCTTCTAAATCGTCAGCAGATAAATTTCTAATCTTGGTCATTAATGGATCATTAACATCACCAAAACGCCGTTTTAAAAGACGATTAATCATTTTCAATGCTTCTTTTTGCACGATATCTTGATAAATGACAGACTCTTTCATAATATCCTCCCGGAGAAATTGACGAACTAAATCTTTTTCAAACCGTAAACCTGCGAGAACTTCTACACAACCAGCAATATTTTGTTGCTGTTCCCTATCTGGAATTGTAGCGACTTTTTGAGCTACTTGGGATAATAAACTTTGTGCTGAGTCAGTGCGGGTTAAAGTTGCTAAAGGTAATAATGCGGAATTATCTAAAAATGTCCTTGAATCTTGTTCCCAAAGACGCACAACCTCAAATTTGTGAATGGTGGTATGATCTCGATATTCTTCAGTAAAAGCGACTTCATTATCAGTTTCCTGCAAAAATATTAACACCTGAGTTACAGGACATTTATATTGACGCTTCAACCTGACAGAATAATCAAGCATTCGGAAATTAAGGGGAGTTTTAGATTTAGGTAAAGTCTGAAATTCAATATGCAGAATTTGGTTTGCTGTTTGCAGAAATGTCACAGAATCAGCACAAATGGGTTCAAGTGTTAATTCTGTTTTCAATACTTCAATTTGTGTTGGTTCTACCCCCAGTAACCAACGCACAAAATCAGCAGGATACTGTTCAGCTAAATATTTACAAGCGTTATCGTAGCTCAAATCTTTCTCCTTTATTTCATGTCCAAATATACTTTTAATAAAGAATTTAACTGAAATTTAACTCCTTCTTCTCTTAACACTTTTTCTACTAAACACCGTCGTGTTAAAGATTGTATAATTTGCAAAAATCTAGCATTTGATAATTCAAAATCAGCGGGTTTTTGGAAAATATCTATAGGTTCATTTTGTGTTGCTAACCAGTTGATAACCTTATTTTCTAATTCTGATAAACGTTCTAAATGATTTTCTAAAAGTGCTTCTATATCTCCTAAAAATAGATCATCATTAGCTGTTATAAATAGGGATACTTTACCATTAAAAAATTCTATTATAGTTAATATAATGATATTTAACCAATCAGGATGACCTTGATAAAGTCTTATTAATTCATCCCATTTATCCTCATCTTTTAAACCTTTTTCTCTCAATATTGCTTTAGCATCTTTTCCTAAACCTTGAAGATGTAATGTTTTTGTGTGTTTGTTTTGAATTTCTAAAGTTTCTATATCTGGGGGTTTTGCTGAACTAATCAAAATTAAACAACTTTGATGAGATGATGTGGCAATTTGTTGGAAAAATTTACTATAATCTTTATACTCTGTTAAATATTGACCTGCTAAGTTACCAAATTGAAAAATATTATCTACGTCATCAATGATTAGTAAACAACGAGATGAGTTAAAATAATCTATGATTTCAGGTAATGGGTTTGATTGTGATTGAGAAAAAAATTGTTTAAGTTTATCTTTAAGAGTTATTAGTTGAGGAAGATGATCAAGACTGCGATAAATAATATAATCAAATTCTGTTTTAATTTCTGAGATTAGTTTCAGAGTTAAAGCAGTTTTACCAATTCCACTTAATCCATAAATTGTGATTAGTCTGGTTTTATTTTCTAATATCCACTCTTTCAGAGTAGTAACTTCTGAATTGCGTCCATAATTATAGTTTAATTCTGGTACTTTTGTTAAATCAATTATTGGGGTTTGGTGTTTGGGTTGGGGAGGTTTAAAATGCTCTTGTCTATAGTTATTAGTTTGTATAAATTGACCACCAATATTAATATTATCAAGTAACAAACAATCCCCGGAATGGGAAGCTTGAGAAACACGATATTTCTTTTCTACTCTAGAACGAACATTATCACTATTAATGTCTTCTCCTAATACTTGACCTAATTTTTTCCATAATTTAGCTGCTTCCTGTTTGATTTTAGATTCACTACAGTGAAAATTTTTAGCTATTATAGAATATGCTTGTTTTTGCCAAACACCTGTTAATATTGTTTTCTCTATGGGAGTTAGATTTGATTCAGTTTCCTCAAACATCAAATTATCAATGTATTGTAAAATATCTTCAATATTATTCATCTGTAGTTACACTCTAAACTGTTGAAATTATAATTTTTATCCTATTACAAGTTGTAAGGGTTTAGCAATGCTAAACCCCTACCTAATGGAGTCAAACAAGTAAGCATTTATGGAAAGTTAATTTATTAACCGTTTTAATTATACATCAGGATGTTAAACAAATAAATTTAACCAAATTCCACTAAAAATGTACCAAATTGCACCAAATACACTAAATGTACTGAAATTGTATACCAAATCTTGCTGGTGTTTAAATATAACCAAATGTACGAAAAATTATGCACCAAATCATGTACCAAGCAATACTCATGTTTAGATATAAGGAAGTAAAATAAGTTTGTTAGTAGATTATAAAACGAAGACATGAATAGCAAAATCTTTTTAACAAGTTTGATGACCCTTGTAATGACTAATGCTAGTTTAGCTCCTGTTTTAGCAAACCCTGTAATTGAGCAGAAAAGAAGTGAAAAGCAAGAACTTCAAAGCAATGCTGCTGAAAATTCTGTAGTCCTGACTCCAGCAACCAAAGATACTCCTGGTGCAGTTCAAATGATTCCTGTTAAAGACTATATCGCTCTAAAAGGTGAAGCTAGTCTGGAAGGTAAACAAATTTTAGAAATTATTCCTCAAACTTCTGCACGCAATAAAAATGACAAAGATTCTGGCAAAAATAATAAATCTAGTTTAACACCAGAAGCAGATTACTTTGTTGTGCTTCCTCAAGGTCAAGAGCTATCTGCTCAAGAATTGGAAAAGGTAGAAGGTGAATTTTGGTGGGTAGCTGCTAGTTACGTAGGAGGAGCAGCCGCTGGTGTGGGTGTTAATGCTTATCAAAACATCCAAGCTGGACGACCTTGGCATCAAAATTGGGGTTCTTCAGCAGCGATAGGCGCTGGTTCCGTTAGCTGTGCATGGGCGAGAAACGGTGCTTGTGCTGGGACAGCCCTTCGTGGTTGGAATAACCGCAGCAATATGGGGTGGTAAGTGAACCATTACTACTAATAAATTGAATTTAGACTTACAGGCTTAAATGTTTGTAAGTCTATTTATTCTCATAACCTAATTTAGGTTCACAAATAAATCAAATATTCTTGATTATGAATAGCTCTAAAATTAAACAGGAATGGTTCTACCGTTCCCCTTATGATCAAACATCCTTTTAATATATCCAAAACCATTGGTGTACATGGGTTTAATCTTTTTGAAAATATTAAAACCTCAAATCCAATCGGTGTAGGGGTTTCAGGGATATTTTACCGAAAATATCATAAAGGGAGCGGTAGAGCCACAGGAATTAATACAAGGATTATTTATTTTAAGTATTTTTAACTTGACTACTGTTTCCGCTACAGCTTTACCTCAGTCATATCGAAATATCCGCTATCAAGGAGTAGTAGGACAAACCAGTTACTATACCTGTGGACCCGCAGCAGTAGCCACATTACTAAGATATTATTACGGCATAAATACCAGTGAAACCGAAATATTAGAATTATCAAATCAAGCCATTAAAGAAAGTGGTAAAAATCCAGAAGAAGGAAAAGGTATTAATGCTTTTGCTCTCCAAAAATCCTTAGCTAAAAAAGGTATTGTATCCAGAGGAATTAAAATTGCACCTGCCAATTTATCTGATTATTTTAATCGTGGTGGTGTACCCTTAATTCTTCATGTTACAAAACCTCAACTTCATTATGTTTTAGCAGTAGGAATGGTAGGAGATTGGGTAGTCATAGCTGATCCTTCTTGGGGACGGAAAATCATCCATCTCAATGATTTAATTAATGAGAAAGGTTTTGAAGGAGTAACGTTAATTCCTTTAACGCCTCGAACTTTATTAAGTCAGGTTAAACAAGAGCAAAATAATACTCTAGATTGGGCTAAAAATCGTTTATATAGGTTAGGTAAAGGAGTCAAAAACTAATGAAAAAACTAATTGCAAGCCTGATTATTTCCCTCTTTCCTCTTCCTGTATTAGCTCAAGTTCCTATTGATCCTTTAAGATTACCAGATAGTGAAGCGGGAAGTTATGTTTATACATTGGGAATAAATTATAGTCCTTATGGACAACAAAGAGAATTTGTTGACTTTTTTGGTGATCCTGGTACATTAACTCGTATAGATAACAATTTTAATCTTTCTTTTTCTGGCAGTTATAATTTTAATAAGAATATTAGCATCTATGGTAATGTAGCTCCTTCCTTATTCATTAGAGAAGAAAAGCAACAGTTTATAAATGAGTCAATCACCACAACAAACACAGAAACAGATATCGCAGGAGGTTTAGCTTTAGAATATCGTTTTGCACCTCAAGCAGTTTTAGATCCTCGATTATCAGTAGGGGTATCCTATCCTTTAGGAATTAATGTACAAACATCAGCTACATTATTAAAAGACCCAGTAGTTTTATTAGGTTCTTTAGCTTATAACAAATCTTTAGAATTTGATCAAGATAGTATTGCGTTCGGTATAGGTGCTGGTTTTATAGCCAATGAACATATTAACTTTAGTGCTACCGCTAGTCATAGCGTTCCATTAGAAGATGCAAGTTTTTCTACCACATCTCTTGGTTTTCGGACAGGATATAATTTAAATCAAAAAGGTGGATCAGAACTTGGTTTTAAAACTACTTTAAGTGTTACAGGTCAGGAAACAAGAGTAGGATTTTCTTTAGAATATGGTGGTCGTGGTCGTATTGGAAATGTTTTTAATGATTCTAATATTAATAAAAATGAAACCAATAAATCTGAAAATACATCTCCTAATTCAAAAACACCAAATTCAAGTATTAAAAATACTGAATCTAATCCACAGCAACAATTACCAATAAAACTAGGTGAGAATAATTCAGTACAATCTAGTAATAACTCTAATGATAATCAAAATTTAGAGAAATCTGTTCAAGAACTTTATCGTCGGTTAGAAGAAAAAGATGGTCAAATTGAACAATTACAACAACAAATCAATAAATTACAAGAAAAAATAGAGTTAAAAAATAAATAATTTACATTTATTGTGTGATCATAAAATAGCTCAGTAAGTTTTCTGGTTCATCCTCTGCATATAAACTGATTACTTCTTTAAGATTCTCTAATACTTCTTCAATGGTTTCTCCTTGAGTGTAACATCCATGAAAAATTGGTACTTCAGCCCAATAACCGCCTTCTTCGGCTGTATGAATTATTGCTTTAATTTTCATAAGGTTGGATTTTCCTGATAATAGGAGTGTGGTTACTTAATATTAAGTATATACAAAAATATATTTTACGTCCAGAACTAATTTTCTAACTGTAAATCTTTAACCCTAATTAAATCAGAATCGTGAGAAACTAAAACTAAATTATGAATAATAGCAGTAGCAGCTATCAAAATATCTGCGTCCTGAATAATTTTTCCGATTATTGCTGTGGACGAATTACTCTAACTAATCTATTTTCAAGAGTACCTTCACTAGAAATAGCATTATTGATAAGCGCTGCTTGTCTTTCTGTATTTAAGTCTTCCTTGCAGAGGATAATTCCAAAATGGTTAGGTTGAGATCGGTGCAGTCGCCTGAAATCATCCCAATTACGTGTCAAAACAGCGCGTTTATCCATGATCGCAAATTCTAGAACATCTTCATCGGGAATTCCTAATCTAGAGTTTCCTGTTTCTTCAGTAGTAAGGACATCGTGACCAAATATCCGCAGCAACTCTACAATAGGCAGAGGAAAATTTTCATCGGCATAAAGACGTGCCATTTTTCAACTTTCCTCATTCCTATGAATGGCAGCCTCAATCTCCTCTGAATGAGCATCAGCATAACCCCAAGCATTGACTAAATCCTCTGCTTTCAAGTGGGGAAAATCCTGTAATATTCGAGCATCGGAAGCATCTAGGCGGCGATAATTGACCAGCGACCAAATAGGGATGCGAGTATTGGCGATTCTGGCATCACCACCACACACTCCGGGAGTTTTTTCAATTCCTTGCCAAACATTGCTTAAACTTCGGACTAAGAGTTGGATGGCTTGTGCTTTTTCGGATGGACTTAATGCCAGAAGTTCTGGTTCTAAATCTTTTAAGGTCATAGATACTTTTGTTTTTGTATTTTTGGACATTTTGTTTTAGCGATGCTGACACAATACTAGTATCTAATAAATAACCCATTTAACCTCCATGTTTTACAGATTCATCAAAAATTAGCATTTGCTCTGGAGTCACATCATTTAACATTCCTGAAACTAAATGTAAAGATAAAATACTTTTAATCCGTTTCATTAATTCTTCCTCAGATATACTATTAACATCAGGGACAGCAACAGGATCAAAAGTACGATTAATTACTTCCAGCATTTTCTCTTTATCTAAGTTTTCTTGATAAAGAGGATTATTGTCAATTAAAGTTTTGACAATTTCGGTTAATTTTTGATAATTAGATTGATGATTAATAATTTGAGTCATAGTTAAACCTCCTTAAAATAATATCAGTTTTTGGCAATGTATTATATTTTGGGTAAAATAGCAAATTATGACCTTAATTCCGTTTTACCCAACTAAGATAGCGAGCTTAAAATTTACGCTACTAAAGAAATACGCTCTTCTCCTTTTTCAAGAATAAGACGATAACCACAAGATTGAACTATCTGTAAAAAATTACTAATGTTCATATCTTTTTGCTGACCAGAACAAATATCTTGAATAACAGCAGGAGGAATATTAACTTCTTCGGCTAATTGAGCAATGGATATATGATCATTCTCCATAATAGAGATTAATAACTCAGATAGTAAAAATTCCTGATATCCTGATGTAAATTTAGCTTTAAAATCGGGGCTTTGCATCATTCTATCAAAAGTTGATAGTTCTTCAATTTTCTTCATAATATGCTCCTTCTTGGTTACGTTTAATATAATCATTCATATAGTTGATAGCTTTTTCTTTCTGGTTTTTTGGTAATTTTTGTTGTTTTTTCTCAAAAGCATTGGTAACAATAATTTTTTGACCAGTAAAGAAGAAGCATAAAAATCGATCTGGTTGTGGTTTAAAAGCGTAAATTTTATCTCCTTCATTACGAAATTGCTCTTTATTACTTATTTGACCAAAATCACCAATTCGTTTGACTAAAAATAAAAATCTTAATTGTTGTTTCTCATCTAGTCTATTAAAATACTCTTGAGCTTTGCTTTCACCATTTTCATTAAAATACCACTCCAACTGAAACACTGAACCAACATAAATTAAATATTCTTTAGTCATATAAGTCCCATTATAGCAGCTACAATATCCCTGAAAAAGTAGGAATCAACAAAAAATAGTTATCGGATAGCTAAGAGAGTGAAAAATCACTGAAATGACATGATAATATTCATTTTGTCCGAATATAGTAATATTAGTTAAGTAAGTCGGCACGATAAAATCAATATACATTTTTTTCGTAAAAACCCTGAAATAACGTATCTATAAGGTATTTGTCGAATTTACATTC